>JBFYZE010000315.1:0-3244 GCA_041309665.1 Gemmatimonadales bacterium
ACGGGCCGCGGCGGGGCATGACCGCTCTTCCCCGCCGCACCCCCGTGACGCCGGCGGCCAAGGCGACGGGGCCGGCGGGCCCGGCCAGGCGGGACACGGAGTGCCGCGCAGCGCTGGGCCCCGCGCTCCGCGTCTTCCCCGCGCACCCCAGCACCGCACCTCCCCGCATCGCGTGAGAAGCCGGGCGCCCAGGGCGCCCGCGCTCCGCCGTACCCGACGCGTCCGCACGCGGCGGCCGCGCCCCTCACGCATGCGAACCCCCGCTCCGCGGGGAGGAACGACGCACCATGCACACGCTCACCCCGGCCCTGGCCGTCATCCAGGGCTCCGAAGGAGGGTCTCTCCTCCGAACCATGATCGACGCCATCCCCACCGACCCGGCGGCTCTCTTCGTCCTCGCCCTGCTCGTGGGCGTCACCGGCGTGGTGATCTACTACGGCACGAGGACCGGGGAGGAGGAGAAGGAAGACGAGAAGAAGCCCTGAGGGACGCTCCAGGGACTTCAAAGGCCGAAGGCCCGCCGCGGTGCCACCGCGGCGGGCCTTCGGGTCGACGGGCCGGGCCCTTTCGGGTCAGTGCGGCGGGATGATGGCCAGCAGCGAAGTGCTGTCCGGGAGCGAGCGGTAGAGGCTCCCGGCCTCCTTGCCGGGCATGGCCACCCGGATGCGGTAGCGGTTCCAGTTCCTGGGGAGGAGGCGGCGGAAGCGGTGCTCCACACGCTCCAGGAGCGGGGGAGCGAAAGCCAGCGAGTCGGCGACGGAGTCGACCACGGAGTCGGCCGGCGGGGCTGGCTCGACCGCCACGACCTCCAGGCCCATCCCGCCCTCGTAGTGCACGATGAAGCTGGGTGGGGTCGGCACCGCCTCCTCGGGCAGGGGAGGCACCCAGTCCACGGCGCCGGTGAGGTCCGGAGCCTCGACCGAATCGGAGATCAGCACCCGCCGGTCCCGCTGCACCGGTGGCTCGATGCGCGCCGCGTCCCAGCGCCGGCTGCGCCAGCCGTCCTCCTCCTCACCCAACCGCCGGGCACCGGCCTCGACGGCGAGCACGGGCCACGCCCGCAGGGGCACGGCGCCATGGTACAGCGTGATGGCCCCCCGGTCGGGATCCAGGAGGAGGTAGCGTGCCTCCTCCTTCACCATCTCGACCTGCTTCTGGAGCACCGCAGCCCGCTCCTGGAGGAAGGCTGCCTCGTCCCGCGCGGGCGCGACGGGGCCTCGGAGCACGAGGGCGGCGGCGACCGCCACGGCGGCGACGGCGACGGCGGGGAGGACGAAGCGCCGCATCATCGCTAGAAGATGAACACCGGGGTGCCGGGCACGGCCGCATCGGCGACGATGCGGAGGTCGTCACGCCCGACGCGCACGCACCCGTGGGTGATGTTGCGGCCCAGGAGGCGCTCGTAGAGGGTGCCGTGGATCATGTAGCCGTCCCCCAGGTCCAGGGCCCACTCTCCCAGCGATCCCTTCTCACGGCGCTCGGCGAAGTTGGCGGGCGGCTGCTGGCCTTCCTCGAGGAACGCCCAATCAGGCTTGGTCCAGACGGGATTTCTGCGCTCCGAGAGCACCTGGAACCGCCCGGGAGGCGTGTCGAACGTCCACACGCGCTGCGCGCCGCCCGACTCCTTCAGGATGGTGCCCGAGCCCGCGGACACCACGGCCTCGAGCCTGATCTCGGAGCCACGCCGGAGCCAGAGGCGGTTGTTGTACCGGTCTATGACGATGTAGGCTCGCCTGGGGACCTTGGCGGCCAACGAGGCCTCGAGCCTACCCACCTCGTCGCGGAGGGGCTCCAACGCAGGGTCGGGCGCCTCGGGCGCCGGAGCCGCGACGGGCACGGGCGCGAATGTGAAGGTGAGCGCGGCAGCCGTGCCGACGCCCGCGAGGAGCGCGAGGAGCAGGAGGGCCGCCACCGCGGCGAGCACGACCTGCGCGTTGCTCACGGGCGCGGCGGACGGACTCGGCCCGAAGGTCGGGCGCCAGACGGGAGCGGGGCCGCTCATCGCGCGAGCCTCCGGGCCACGTCGGAGAACAGGCCCTCCCCATGCTGGCTTCCCACGATGGTCACCGGCGTACCCACCACCACGCGGCTGAAGATCCAGTCGATCTCGTCGTTCGTGATGGCGACGCACCCGTCGGTCCAGTCCTTGCCCTTCCCGCCTTCGCCGTGGATCTCGATGAGGCTGCCGGCGCGGGTGCCGCGGGGGATCTCGCCCGAAGCCTTGAGCGCTTCCAGCTCCCTCAGGTCCTCGCGATTGGGGTAGTCAAGGAGGAGCGCCTTGTGGTAGCGCGAGCGTCCGCGGGCCTTCTTGTCGGTGATCTTGTAGCGACCCTCGGGCGTGGCACCGTCGCCCTGGTGGAGCTTGTCGCCCACGTTGTTCCAGCCAAGCTCCGCATCATACTCGCGGACGACGCGCCCGCCCTGGTACACGATGAGGCGGTGGGCGTCCTTGTCCACCACGATGGCGGTCTTGCCCGTGCTCCGGGACCACGCGACGGTCTCGGCCACCCAGCCGCGCCAGGTGCGGAGGCGCTCGTCGTCGGCGAACCGGGATGTTGCCGCGTGCAGCGACGTGCCCACGTGCTCGGCTTCCGCCTCGGCCGCGACTGCGCGTGCGATCGCGTTCTCGAACTCGTCGTGATCGAGGAGCGTGCGGGCCTCCTGGAGCATGGAGCGGGCACGCTGGAGCCGCTGGCGCACGGGCTGGGCCATCCAGATCCGGTCCTCGGTTCCCACCAGGGCCATGACGGCAGCGTCGGCCGACGCCAGCGTGCGTGCGGCCCGGGTGCGGTCGCGCCGGGACGAGCGCTGGGCCAGGGTGGCGGCGGTCCCCGCCTTGTCCAACGAGGCCTGGAGGGCCGCGTGGGCGGACCGGAAGTCGCGCAGGAGGGAGAAGCGCAGTTCCTGGCGGCGGCGCTCGAGAAGCCCCCGGGCGTACAGGTCCTCTGCCTCGGCCATGGTCATGGGCGCGCGGGCCACGGCACCCTCGCTCCGCGCGGCGCGCAGGGCGGCAGCGGCCTCCTCGGCCAGCTCGGAGGGATCGTCCCGCCGGTCGGGATCGGCGCGCAGCAGAGCCGCGGCTCCGGCGGACAGCGTCGCCAGAACGAGGAAGCCCCCTACGAGGGCGCGGCGGATCCAGTGGCGCTTACGTGTCATGAAAAGCAGCGGGCGGCTGCGGGCCGCGCCACGTCGGCGAGGCCCGCAACCGCCCCGTCACGCATGTGGAGTCTGCTTCAATATACCT
>JBFYZE010000316.1:0-18444 GCA_041309665.1 Gemmatimonadales bacterium
AATCCCGCCGATAGCGGAGCTCGGGCGGCGGCTCGAGGCCGCGCCGGGCCAGGTCGGACAGCACCGCCCCGAGGCTGCGCCCCTGCTCCCGAGCCAGGCTCCGGGCGGCGCGGACGACGTCTGGGTCGAGATTGACGGTTGTGCGCATGGTCCAGAGTGATGCGGCCCCATCGCGATGTCAAGGTGCGCATCGGATGGGCGGGGCCTCGGGGCGGTCCCGGACCCGGAGAGGGTGCTCGGGGGTTAGCCGGGAGGTGGGCCCCGCGCGAGATTGAGGCCGCACGCCACACGGCACGAGTCCGGCCGCGGCCGGAGGGAGGACGTCCACATGGCAGGCTTCAGCGGCGCCGTCGAGGAGCGCGCGCGCAACAGGGGGATCGTGGTCGCCCTCGTGGTGTCCCTCGTCCTGGGGTGGGCCTACGGGAGCGTCCTGGTGGGCGCCGGCGCCTTCCTGGCCGGGAGCCTCATCGCCACCCTCTGGGGGTACCATGCCGGGCAGCTCCATCTGGAGCGGCGGATGCGGGGCGAGGAAACACCGCCGAGGGATGACCAGTAGTAGAAGCGGGGGGCGCGACGTGACATCAGCCGGCGGGGCCGAAACCGAGGCCATGGCAGAGAGCCGGATCCATCTCGACGTGGGGGATCGCAGGCGCCGGGATCGGAGCATCTGGCGCACCGGCCTCCTCGTGTCCGTGCTCGCCCACCTGCTGGTCTTCACCGCGTGGAAGGGAACCGTGCTCCCGCCGTCCCCCTTCTCGGCGGCGGGGCCCCGGGCCAACGACCCCCGGGCGGCGGGCGGCGGCTCCGCCCTGCGTGCTCTGAACCTGAGCATCCCGGCCTCCGCCCCCCTCATCCGCCCCCCGGTCCCCCTGGCCGTGAACATCGAGGTGGAGCCCGTGGTGGTGGAGCCCGACGTCCTCCCCGATCCGAGCTCGATCCTGGGGGAGCGACCGGAGGTGGGGCCGGGCGTGGGCACGGGGACCGGGTCCGGCACGGGCTCCGGATCAGGCGCGGGGTCCGGGACGGGACGGGGAGACGGCGGCACCGGCACCGAGGGCCTCTACCGCCTGGACCCGCCGGTGCCCCGGGGGATGATCATCCCCCCGTCGAACCGGAGCCTCCGTGGGACCACGGTGGAGGTGTGGGTCTTCGTGGACGAGGCGGGGAAGGTGGTGGCCGACTCCACGCGCCTGAACCCGCCCACCAAGGACCGGGGCTTCAACCAGCGGCTCGTCCGCGAGGCGGCGGAGTGGGTGTTCCGCCCCGCCATGCAGTCGGGCAAGGCGGTGGCGAGCTGGTTCCCGTATCAGATCAGCATGTGAGGGGAACCAGGTGTCGGCGACAGCTCGAACGCTCAGGTCGGCGCGAAGCTCATGGTGGCTGCTTCCGGCGCCAAAGCCCGCACCGGGTGCGCAGAACATTCACAGATACCTGGATGCGTGACGAGAAATTTGCAGGCCTGAGGGTGTCGGTCACAGCGTCTGGTCCTCCTGGCCCGAGCTCCTCGCCGCGACCTTCCCAGTGGTCTTGGCGTACAGCGTCTCGCACAAGAGGTGACGTCCGACGGCTCGCGAGCCGCAGGCCGCCGCCCAAATTGACCAGCGCCGCCGCCTGCCGCCGCGCCTCTCCTACCTGCCCGCCCCGCAGACCCGCCGCAGCTCCTCCAGGTCCGCCGCCCGGAGCGCGATCCCCGCACCCTGGGGCGCATCGCCCGCCGCGGTCATGAGGGCCGAGGCATCGGACACGTGCCCGAGCCCCAGGGCATGTCCCAGCTCGTGCGCGAGCGTGCCGGTCAGAGACTCGCGGCTCTCCACGGCCCAGACGCGGATCCGCCGGTCCTTGAGCCGTCCGGTCGGGCGCTCGACGGTGTGGCTGTATTCCCCGACCTCGAACTCCAGCAGGGGGCGCCGGACGTAGTTCTCGAGGGCGTCGTTGTAGCGGTCCACGAGGCGGTTGTACTGCTCGATCTCCGCGGGAGAGCCGGGCCCCCCGGCGAGATCGGCCTGCCACCTCCCCAGCCGTGCTTCCTCGCGTGCCTTGTCGTCGAGCTGTTGCTGGCGGTGATCGTACTCGAGGTCGATGGGCATGCCGCCGTGGGGATCATGCTCGAAGAGCCGCCTCACCGCCGCGTCCTCCCACAGCGCCACGGCGTCCTCGATGGCGCTGCGCAGCGCCGCGCCTCCCAGGCCGAAGCGGGCATCCACGAAGCCGACCCGCCACCCGATGGGTGTGTCGCACGCGCGCAAGGCCGTGGTCGCCGGAGCCGGCTCGGCTTCCCGCTCTCCGGCGGAGGAACCCGCATCCCCCGATTCGCCGGAGCCGGGGGTACATGCGCTGCCGCCCAGCACGAGCAGCCCGAGGAGGAGCGCTGAAGCGGCGCGGCAGGGACAGGAGGCGATGGGCATCACCTCCGAAGATCGGTCGCCGGGCGCGCGAACGAAACGGGGGTGGGCCTTCCGGCCCACCCCCGTCGACTCACACCCGAGCGGTGCGACGGCCGCTACTTCTTCGTCCGCGGGTCGCGCTCGATCAGGTCCTCCACCACGTGCGGATCGGCCAGCGTGCTGGTGTCGCCGATGGCACCCAGGTCCTGCTCGGCGATCTTGCGCAGGATGCGGCGCATGATCTTGCCCGAGCGGGTCTTGGGAAGCGCCGGCGCCCAGTGGATCTGGTCGGGCGCGGCGATCGGGCCGATCTCGTTGCGCACGTGGGCGATCAGCTCCTTCTTCAGGGCGTCGGTGTACTCCATGCCCTGGATGAGCGTGACGTACGCGTAGATGCCCTGCCCCTTGATCTCGTGGGGGAACCCGACCACGGCGGCCTCGGCCACCTTCGCGTGGGACACCAGGGCGCTCTCCACCTCGGCGGTGCCCATGCGGTGGCCGGACACGTTGATGACGTCGTCCACGCGGCCGGTGATCCAGTAGTAGCCGTCCTCGTCGCGGCGGGATCCGTCACCGGTGAAGTAGTACCCCTTGAACATCTCGAAGTACGTCTCTTCGAACCGCTTGTGGTCGCCGTACACGGTGCGCATGATCCCCGGCCACGGCGCCTTGATGGCGAGCACGCCGCTGGCCGCGGTCTCGGTGAGCTCCACGCCGTCGGGCGACAGGATGCAGGGCTCGACGCCGAAGAAGGGGAGCGTGGCGGAGCCGGGCTTCGTCGCCCAGGCGCCCGGGAGCGGCGTGATGAGGATGCCGCCGGTCTCCGTCTGCCACCAGGTGTCCACGATGGGGCAGCGCTCCTTGCCGATGTGCCGGTGGTACCACATCCACGCCTCGGGGTTGATCGGCTCACCCACGGAGCCGAGGAGGCGGAGGCTGGACAGGTCGCACCCGGCGGGCCACTGGTCGCCCTGGGCGATGAGGGCGCGGATGGCGGTGGGGGCGGTGTAGAACTGATTGACCTTGTGCTTGTCCACCACCTTCCAGAAGCGGTCGGGCTGCGGATAGGTGGGCACGCCCTCGAACATGATGCTGGTGGCGCCGTTCTGGAGCGGGCCGTACACGATGTAGGAGTGGCCCGTCACCCAGCCGATGTCGGCGGTGCACCAGTAGATGTCGCCGTCGTGGTAGTCGAAGATCCACTTGTGGCTGACGGCGGTGTACACCATGTAGCCGCCCACGTTGTGCTGCACGCCCTTCGGCTTCCCCGTGGAGCCCGAGGTGTAGAGGATGAAGAGGGGATCCTCGGCATCCATCTCCTCGCACGGGCAGTCGGGTGAGGCCTTGGCCATCTCGTCGTGCCACCACTCGTCGCGGCCGGGCTGCATGGGCACGTCGAGGCCGGTGCGCTTCACCACGATGATCTTCTCGACCTTCGTCGGGCTGTCCGGATCCACCGCGGCCTTCTGGGCGGCCAGGTCGGCGTTGGCCTTCATCGGCACGTTGTTCTTGTTGCCGCGCAGACCCGTGTCCTGGGTGATGATGATGGTGCAGCTGGAGTCGGTGATGCGGTTGCTCAGCGAGTCCGGCGAGAACGCTCCGAACACGATGGAGTGGATGGCTCCGATGCGGGCGCAGGCCAGCATGGCCACCGCCAGCTCGGGGATCATCTGCATATAGATGCTGACCCGGTCGCCCTTCTTCACGCCGTGGGCCTTCAGGACGTTGGCGAACCGGCAGACCTGCTCGTGCAGCTCCCTGTACGTGATCTTGCGGGTCTCGGTGGGCTCGTTGCCCTCCCAGATGATGGCCACCTGGTCACCGCGGGTGGCCAGGTGCCGGTCCAGGGCGTTGTAGGTGATGTTGGTCTTGCCGCCGGCGAACCACTCGATGTGGATCTTGCCTTCGCGGCGGTCGAAGTTGTAGTCACGGACCTTGTCCCACTTCTTGAACCAGTGGAACTCACTCGCGATCTCGCCCCAGAACCCGTCGGGATCCTTGATCGACCGCTCGTACATCTTCTTGTACTGATCCAGATTCTTGATCCACGCCCGCTCGCTGAATGCGGCGGGCGGGGAGAACATCTGATCCGCCATGATGCCTCTCCTGTCTTTCGGAGCCGTAGGTCCTCGGGGTATGCTACGCCCGACCCGCGGCTGGACATCGGCAGCCCAAGGACAGGAAATCCCACCGCGTTCAGGCACCGGATGGTAGGGATTCGCACCTTTTGGGACAAGGCGGGGAGGCTGCGGGCGGCCGAGGTCCCTGAAGGGGCGGTGGGGCGGCCGGCCCGCAGCCAGGCCGCCGCCGCCGCTCCGGAGCTCCGCACCGTGCCGAGGACGCGGTGTCCCCGGCCGGACGGTTTGGTCCGAACGCCCCCCGGGATGCAACTTCCCGAGGGTCAGGAGGGTTCAATTGTCCGGGAGGCGTCGGAGGGCGCCTCCCGGGACAGGATTCAGGGAGTGCGTCGGGACATGCGGATGCTGAAGGCTGGTCTCGTGGTGGCTGCCATGGTCGCCGTCGGGTGCTCGACGGCGGGGATCACCGGGTCCACGGCGGGCTCCCTGGTGGTGGGGGTGCAGGTGTCCGGCCAGGAGGTGGACACCACCTTCTCGCTGTACATCAATACGGACACCGTGGCGTACACCCTCACCCCCGGCGCGACCAGGAGCTTCTCCGCGCAGGAGGGCA
This sequence comes from Gemmatimonadales bacterium, assembly GCA_041309665.1. Taxonomy (GTDB): domain Bacteria; phylum Gemmatimonadota; class Gemmatimonadetes; order Longimicrobiales; family Gaopeijiaceae; genus SZUA-318. The sequence goes on from JBFYZE010000316.1 coordinate 5,076, forward strand.
CCCACACGCTCCACCTGAAGGGGGTCGCGGGCAACTGCACCGTCTCCGGGGAGAACCCGCGGTCGGTGACCGTGGGCGCCCTCCAGACCGTTCCGGTGACCTTCGACGTGGCCTGCACCGCCAACGGCAGCGTGAAGGTCACCATCGCCACCACGGGCGAGGACCAGGACGACATGTACACCCTGGCCTTCGACACCGACTTCCGCACGGTCCTCGTCGGACCCAGCCAGTTCGTGGTCGTGGCGCTGCCGGTGAAGACGTACAGCGTGTCCCTGCGGGACGTCGCCTCCAACTGCGCCGTGACCTCGCCCAACCCGGTTCCGGTGACGGTGACGCACGGGGCGACGGTGGAGACGGGCTTCCAGGTCGCCTGCACGAAGCGGTAGCGTCGGCGCGCCCGCTGGGGGCGGGGTCCGGGACACGACAGCGGGAGACGGTGACGCATGGAGACAAAAGTGCTCGGTCGGGCGATGGCGGGCGTGGCGGTGGTTCTTGCGGGGATCCAGCTCGTCCCGGTGGACCGGGCCAATCCACCCGCCGACGGCCCCATGGCCCTCCCCGCCGGGGAGGCGGGCCGGATCCTCGAGGCCGCGTGCATGGACTGCCACTCGCACGAGACCGTGTGGCCGTGGTACGCCCGCGTCGCGCCGGCCAAGTTCCTCCTGGCCAACCACGTGAACGAAGGGCGGCGCGCGCTGAACTTCTCCACCTGGGGACAGCGCACCCCCGACCGACAGGACCACAAGCTCGAGGAGATCGTGGAGATGGTGGAGTCGGGCGAGATGCCCGAGGGGAGCTACACCTGGATGCACCCCGAGGCCCGCCTCACCGATGCGGAGCGCCAGGTGCTCGTGGAGTGGGCGGAGGCGGAGCGTGCCAGGCTCCAGCTTCCCGCGGACACGGTCGGCGCCCCTGCGGCGGACACCGCTGCCGCCCCTGGGGCCGACTAGGCGGCGCCGAGAAGGGTCTTCAGCGCCGCGAGTTCCGTCGAGACGCGGGGCCCGTCCTGGGCCTTGGCGGCGGCCTCAAGCCCGGCACCAGCCCGGCCGGCCTCGGGGAGCCCAAGCGCGGGACCGGTCCCCTTGATCCGGTGGCCCAGTCGCGCCAGCTCTCCGAAGCCGTGTCCCTCCAGCGAGGCCTCGGCCCGCAGCACGTCCTCGCGGCACGCGGCCAGGAACGACGCCGCGAGTGGGTGGAGCACGGTCACGGCTCCGGCGGTCTGGGTGGGTGACGTGGGACTCGGCATGGGCGGAAGGGGCTGGAGGGAACGCTTGGAGGCACGGACCGGGCAATCTCCGAGCCTGCACATGAACGTTCGATTACGGGGACGTTACGGTTTGTTGACGTGACATTCCCGGACATGGGCACCCGCCGCCGCTGTCGGCAGCGTCGTTGACTCCGCGACCGGCGCCTGGTATCCCTCTAGCGGCGCCTGCAGCCGCACGAGCGCTGCTTCCCCCGCAACCCGTGATCCGACGCCCGTTCATGAGGGTTCTCATCGTCGACGACGACCCCCAGCTGGCCGAGTTCGTCCGACTCGCCATGAAGGAGGACGGGCACGCAGCGGACGTGACCCACCGGGGCGACGAGGGGAGGACGCTGGCGATGGTGCACGACTACGACGTGGTCATTCTCGACCACTACCTTCCGGAGTGCACCGGCCTGGATGTGCTGCGGCACATGCGCCAGCGGGGCAGGACCACCCCGGTCCTCATGCTCACCGGCAAGAGCGAGGAGACGGACATCGTCCGGGCGCTGGACAGCGGCGCCGACGATTACCTTCCCAAGCCCTTCACCATCGGAGAGCTGCGCGCACGTGTGCGTGCCCTGGGGCGCCGCCGCGCCGGTGCAAGCACGTCGGCGCTGATCCTGGCCGACCTCACTCTGGACCGCCTCACCCGCACCGTGGAGTGCAAGGGCAAGGCCATCTCCCTCACCCCGAAGGAGTTCTCCCTCCTGGAACAACTCCTGCTCGGCGCCCGCCGCATAGTCACGCGCACCGACCTCCTGGAGAAGGTCTGGGACCTCCACTTCGATCCGGGTTCCAACGTGGTGGACGTGCACGTGGCCCGGCTGCGCCAGAAGCTCGGCAAGGTGGAATCGGGCGTGCAGATCCAGACCGTGCGTGGCAGCGGGTTCATCCTCACCGAGGCGTGACCGCGAGCATTACCAATTCTTAAGGCCCGCGTAACGGTCCTTTCACGCGGCCAACCCCATCGTTCTCCCGTCCGGTGCGCGGTGCACCGGCGCCCTGCGGGTCCGCAGACGCCGCCGCGGGGCCCGCCCCATCCATCGGGAACGATGCCATGCAGGAGCCAGCCTCCCATCCGCCGATCTCCACTCCGGTGCCCACCCGGGTCCGGATCGGCCCCGTCCACTTCGATAGCGTCAACCAGCGCGGTGCCCTGGCGGCAGTGCGGCGTCTCATCGCCGCAGGCCGGGGTGGGTACGTGGTCACGCCCAACGTCGACCACGTCGTCCTCGCCACGCGCAGTCCCGAGCTGAGGGGCGTCTACGAGGGCGCGTCTCTCTCCCTCGCGGATGGGCAGCCCATCATGTGGATGGCCCGCCTCCTGGGGTCGCCGCTGCCGGAGAAGGTCTCCGGCTCCGACCTCCTGTATCCCCTCATGACCACCGCCGCGCGCCAGAGGTGGCGGGTCTTCCTCTTCGGCGCGACGCCGGAGGTGTCCGAGCGTGCGGAGGCCAGGCTCCGTCAGCGGAATCCCTGGCTGAGCATCGTGGGGCGCGACACGTCGGTGTGGAATCCCGAGGAACCGGGGTCCTCGTCCGGCGTGGTGGAGAAGATCCGGCGGAGCCGAGCGGACCTGGTGGTCGTGGCTCTCGGGTGCCCCAAGCAGGAGCTGTGGATGGCGCGGCACGCATCGCAGATCAGCCCTGCCGTGGCCATCGGCCTGGGCGGCTCCCTGGACTTCGCCGCGGGCGCCGTGCGCCGCGCGCCGGGTTGGATGGCCCGCGCTGGTCTGGAGTGGCTCTACCGCCTCATCCAGGAGCCGCGGCGATTGGCGTACCGCTATCTGGTGCGGGACACGCAGATCGTTCCGGTCTTCTTCGGCGCGCTCGTGCGGCGCCATCTCCTCGAGCCGGTCACGGCTCAGGCGAGGGGAGCGTGATCATGGGACGCCGGAAGACCAAGCGCGTGCTGGTCGTCGGTAGCGGGCCCCTGGCCCGCGCCACCGTCGCGGACCTGCACCAGCGCAGGGACGTGGAACTGCTCGGGGTTCTCAAGCTGGCATCCGAGACGCCCCACGGGTGGTTGGAGGCACCGGTGCTGGGAGACGCCTCCGCGCTCCCGGAGATGCTGCTGGGCATGTCCGTGGACGAGGTCTACCTCGCCGCCGACATCGTGCGACACCACGCGGAGCTCCAGGAGGCCATCGCGGCGTGCGAGCGCATCGGGACGGGCTTCGCCGTCCCCGCCCACCCCTTCCGGCTGAGCCGCTCGATGCCCAGCGTTCGCAAGCTTGGGGCCGACGGCTACATCCACTACCAGACCGGCTTCGCTCGCCCGGTGGCGGAGCGGGTGAAGCGTGTCATGGACATCGTCGGCGCCGCCGCCGGGCTGACCCTGCTGTCGCCGCTCTTCCTGGTGGTGGCGGTGCTGATCAAGCTCGAGTCCCGCGGCCCGATCTTCTTCGGCCAGCTCCGCGTGGGACAGCACGGCCGCATGTTCCGCATGCTCAAGTTCCGGTCCATGGTGGTGGACGCGGAGAGCATCCGGAAGGCACTCCTGGAGGAGAACGAGCAGACCGGTCCGGTGTTCAAGATCCGCCGGGACCCCCGCATCACCCGCGTGGGCGCGTTCATCCGCCGCTACAGCATCGACGAGCTCCCCCAGCTCTGGAACGTGCTCAGGGGCGACATGGCCATCGTTGGCCCGCGGCCGCCCATCCTCGGGGAGGTGGAGCAGTACCAGCCGTGGCAGCGCCGGCGGCTCTCGGTTCGCCCGGGGCTGACCTGCTTCTGGCAGGTGTCGGGGCGCAACGACATCGGCTTCGACGAGTGGATGGAGCTCGACCTCCGGTACGTGGACCAGTGGTCCATCGCCACGGACCTCCGCCTCATCGCCCGGACCATCCCCGCCGTGTTGGCGGGGAGCGGCGCCAGCTGATGGGCGCCGGCCTGTTGGGCACCCTGGCGCGCAAGGCTCGCCGCGACAGTGGCCTGCCGGTGGGGCTCCGCGTGCGGAAGGGGATCCGCTACCTGTGGGAGTTGGCCAGCGCCCGGGTGCGCCTCCGCTCCGTCGACGTCGTGGGTTCCCATGCCCGCACGCTGGGTCGACCGAGGATCGAGAACCTGGGCCGGATGGAGCTGGGGCGGGACGTACTGCTCCGCAGCGTGAACGTGCCCGTCGAGCTCTGCACCGGCCCGGAGGGAGTGCTCCGCATCGGCGACGGCGTCCGCCTCAACTACGGCGTGTCCGTGGCCGCGCAGCGGGAGGTGGTCATCGGCCACAGGACGCGCATCGGCCCCTATGTCATGATCGTGGACTCGGACTTCCACGACCCCTACGACCGCTCCCGGCGCCCGGAGGGCAGGCCCGTCGTCATCGAGGACGACGTTTGGATCGGCGCGAAGGCGTCGGTTCTGCGCGGCGTGCGCGTGGGACGGGGCGCCGTCGTGGGTACCGGCGCGGTGGTCACCCGGGACGTGGAGCCATTCTCGGTGGTGGCGGGCGTGCCCGCCAAGGTCGTGGGCCGCCTGGACGCCGCCCGCTTCGTCCCGGAGGTGTGGTCGTGAGCGTTACCGCCGCTCTCGCGGCGCCTGACGAAGCGCCTCACCTCACCGCCGAGGCGCCGGCACTGCACGGGTGGGGCGGAGCGTCCTCGGAAGGGGTGGTGGCCGCGCGGAACGCCCTCACCCTGGGCGCGACCATGTTCGCCGGGATGGCCACTTCGCTCATCGTGCGGCTGGCTGCGGTCCGGCTCCTCGGGCCGGAGGCGTTCGGCCAGCTCCGTTTCGCCGAGAGCGCCGCCGAGATGGTCTTCGTGGGACTCACGCTGGGGGTGGACACCCTCCTGAGGCGGGAGGCCGCCGTGGACCCGGCACGGGCGCGCGGCTACCTGCACGCGCTCGTCTACCTGCGCGTCGCTGCCGGCGCCGCGCTCCTGACGCTCATCTCGCTGGGGCTGACCCTGGCGGGCCAGGGCGGCCGGATGGTGGCGCTCTTCCTGGTGCTGGGAACGGCGCAGATCCTCATCGTCCTGAACAACTCCTATTCGGCCATGGAGCACGCCAGCGGCCGGGTGGGCTGGATCTCCCGGGTCACCCTGCGCTTCAAGCTCCTCTGGGCCGGGCTGGCCGTGGTGGTCCTGGCCGTGCTCCCATCCGCTCTCGCGCTGGCTGCGGTCCTGTTGCTCGTAGAGGCACTGAGGCTCCTGAGGCTGGGCGCCCGCCATGGCAGCGGGCGGGTGTCCGGGGCCCGGGCGGACCTCGGGGCCGCCGGCGCTGCCGCCGTGGCCAGCATGCCCTTCTTCATCCACTACCTGGCGCACAACCTGTACGCGCGGCTGGGCGTCTGGTGGCTGGGCGGCACCGCCCCGAGCAGCGAGGTGGGCTGGTACGGCGCCGCCTCCACCATGGCTTCGGTGGCCATGCTGGGCATGCCGCTCATCTCCTGGGTCCTGGTCCCCGCAACGGCCCGGGAGGGCCTGCGAAGCGGGGATGGGGCCGCGCGCCTCTTCGACGGCGCGCTGCGCATGGCGCTCCTGGTGGCCACCCCGATCTCGGTGGTGGTGGGGCTGGGCGCGACGCTCTGGGTGCGCGTCCTGTTCGGCGAGGCCTATCTGGACGCCGCGGGAGCGCTGAGGGTCCTCGCGCCCACCTTCACGCTGGCGTACATCGCCACCGTCTCCTCCGTCAGCCTGGTCCAGCAGGGGCGGGTGGGTGCCATGGCCGCGGTGTCCGTTGCCGGACTGGCGCTGAGCCTGGTGTTGAACGCGGTGCTCATCCCGTGGGGAGCGGAGGCCCTGGGCGTGGGTGGCGCGGCCACCGGCGCGGCGGGCGCCACCCTGCTCACAGAGGTCGCCGTGACCGCCGCGCTGCTGCGGTCGAGCCGGAGCGGCCCATGGTCGGCTGCGCTCCTGCGCACAGCGGCGGCCCTTGGGGCTTCCACGGGGGCTGCCTTCGCCGTCGGCATGATTCCGCTCGCACCCTGGGTCGCCACCGCGGGAGCCGCCGCCGCGTTCCTGGTGGTGCTGCTGTCCTCCGGCGCGATCACGGCCACCGACATCCGTTTCTTCCGTTCCGTCCTGAGGAGGACGAAGCATGAAGCATCCGCGCCTCTCTGAGCGCCTCGCACGCGCCCTCGTCGTCGTGGGCCTCGCGGCTTCCCTCGGGGGCTGCGCAGGCGCGGGCACGTTCACCTGGCTCCAGGACCTCCCTCCGGCGGCAGCCCCCGCCGCGGAGCGCATGGTGGTGGCACCGGGGGACCTCCTCGCCGTGAGGGTCTGGAACGCCGAGCAGATGGGGAGCCGCCAGCGCGTGCGCGAGGACGGCACCATCGACCTCTTCTTCGCTGAAGGGCTGGAGGTCGAGGGTCTCACCGCGACGCAGATCGCCGACGCCATCGCCGCGCGCCTGGACGGCGTGCTCGTGGCGCCGCGGGTGAACGTGGTCATCGAGGAGTCGGCGGCGGAGATGGTCTCCGTGATCGGCGAGGTGACCCACCCCGGGCGCTACCCGGTGCGCCAGGCGCCCACCGTGCTGGCGGCGCTGAGCCAAGCTGCCGGCCTCACCGGCTTCGCGCGGGAGGACCGGATCTTCATCCTGCGTGGCGGGCCGGCGCCCCTTCGCATCCGCGTGACCTACGAGCAACTCACCCGGGGCGAGGACATCGCCCGCGGCTTTCGCCTCCAGCCCGGCGACGTGGTGATCGTCGAATGAGGAGATCGGCTCGGCGGGGCGGCACGGGCCGTCCGGCGGCGTTGACGGCGCTCCTCGCGCTGGGTGCCTCCGGGTGCGGCGGCACGCTCACGACGACCGCCGGCTCGCGGTTCGAGGGGCGGGTCCTGGGGGAGGGGAGCGGGCCCACGGCGGTGCAGGTCACGCCTGCCGCCCGATGGCGGGCGGGCCCCGGCCTGTGGGCCGGAGGCGTCGGCTACACCCCTACTCTGGTTGTGGAGCCCGGGGCGGCTCCGCTGGTGCGCCACCGAGCCGAAGCGGACCTAGGGTCGGCACGCCCCGAGGGGCTCCGGCCGTACGGCAGCTTGGCGCTGGATTACGGCGCCGTGCGACCAGGGGACCTGTCGCCCGAGGAGGCGCTCGAGCCCCGCCCCGGGGCCGGGACGCTGGAGTCCTACGCGGCGCGCCTGGAGGGTGGATGGCGCGGCCAGCTCACGCGCCGCACCCGGCTCGACCTGGGTGCCGCCCTGGATCGCTCCGCCGGGCTGGGCTCCGCCGCCCTGACCCTCCCGGAGCTCAGTCGGACTGCGCTCGCGCTCCGAGGCCAACACCAGCGCAGCCGGACCCTGGCGCTGGACGGCGGCGTGAAGGTCTCCAGGTTCGTCCTCGAAGAGGGGGCCCTCCTCGTGGTGGCTGACGCCGGCGCCACGCTCCGCCTCTCCCGGGGGGTTTCTCTCACGGCCACCGCCGGAGGTGCCGGCGCCCAGGGGTCGGCCCAAACGCCGGGGTCGGTCGAGGTCGCGGGCGCGTCCTTCGAGGCGCGTCCTGTCGCCGGGTTGGGCGCAGCCTGGGAGACCCCGGGCGGCCGAGGGCCGGGCGCGCGATTCTCCCTGGCCACCAGGCCGGACTTCGACCGTCTCGACGGGGGGCTACGCCAGCGGCTCCACGTCCAGGGCTCCCTGGGGGTGGAGCCGTGGCGCGAGGCCCGGCTCGGGGCCGCTGTCCAGTGGGCCAGCGACATTGGCGGCGAGGGCGAGCGCAGGCGCCTCCTGAGCGCCGACGCCAACCTGAGTTTGAAGCTGGCGGAGGATTGGGGCGCGGAGGTGGGCGTGCGTGCCTTCGTGCAGGGACGATCCACCACCCCAGGAGCCCAGGACCCCTCGGAGGTCCGCGTCCGGCTGGGGCTCTCCCGCCGCCTGGGCGTCCGTTAACACATCGTAAGGCACGCTTCACGGTGGGTTAACCCGCCCTTCCCGAGATTCCGTTCGTGATTCGGGTGCCGCGACGAGCGCGGCTCCCAGACCCGACCGGACGGAATCCAGCCCATGGTGCAGAAGCTCCTCCTGCTTTCGGTGATCATCGCGACGTTCGCGATTCCCGCCGCGCTGGAGCGACGCACCGGTGGGCGGACCGCATTCGGTCAGCTCCTGAGGGGCTTCCTGGTGTTCGCGGCGCTCTACACCGCCGCCCTGCTGTACGTGTATCCCCGACTGTCGTGAGGAACCGACCAATGAACGCTCAACCTGTGGCCCTGGTGGTAGAGGACACGGAGATGCTGCGCGTGCTGCTGTCCACCCACCTTCGGCAGCTCGGCTTCGAGGTCACCGCGCTCGAGAGCGGCGAGAGGGCCGCGGACGTGGCGCGCGAGCTCCGGCCCGATCTGGTCTGCCTCGACCTCATGCTCCCCGGTGTGGGCGGGCTCGAGGTGTGCGAGCAACTGCGCAGCTCGGACGAGACCTCTCGGATCCCGATCCTGATCACATCGGCGCGCGACATGCCGCAGGACCGCGCATTCGCGGAGGTGGCGGGCGCCGACGACTACCTGATCAAACCCATCGACCCCATCACGCTCGCCGAGTCCGTCCGGCGGCTGGTGCAGCGCAAGCGGCTCTCCGCCTGACCATGGGCGCCGACGATTCCGTGGTCAGCTTCGACCCGAGGCCGTGGCTTCGCGCAGGCCGGTTCGTGCTGCGCGCGGTGCGCCGGCGCTGGCTCGTGGTGGTGGCACTCTTCCTTCTGTTCGCCGGCGTCGGCGCCTCGGCAGCCGTCTACCTGCCGCGCACGTACTCCAGCGACACCCGGGTCCTGGCCAAGAAGAACTACAACATGACGGCGCTGGCTGCGCCCCGGCGCACGGTGCCTCCCAGCTCCGAGGCGCCCGCCCAGTCCGCGGTGGAGCTGATCATGCAGCAGGCGTCGCTGGAGCGGATCGTGCGCGACGCCCGCCTCGCGGAGCGCTGGGAGATGAACGCCCCGGCCGCCATGAAGGCCAAGCAGGCGCTCCGCGAGCGCATCGTGGGCCCGCTTTCCGAGGAAGAGACGGAGGACGCCCTGGTCGGCCTGCTCCGACAGCGCCTGCGTGTGCGTGTGGAGGAGAACGAGATCGTCGCCATCCGCGTGACCTGGTGGAACCCGGACGACGTCCTCGTGATCCTGGACGAGGCCGCAAGGGAATTCCTGGCGGCGCGGGAGCGGCTGGACGTGCAGTCCATCGTCGAGACGGAGGCCATCCTGGCTCGCTCGGCGGAGGTGCTGCGCCAGAGCGTCGAACGCAGGCTCGAGGACTTCCGGGTCGCCCGCTCCGCCGCCGTGGGAGGCGCCACGGCCAGGCTCGTGAGCACCCGGAACACGCCTGCCGAGATCCAGAGGCTCCGGGAAGATCTCTTCACCAGGCAGCGTTATCGGCAGGAGTTGGAGCGCCAACGCGACCTGCGCATCGGCGACCTCCAGATGCAGATCGCGGAGCAGTCGGCGAGTCTGGGCGATCGCCACCCCGATCAGATCGCCGCGCGCCAGGCGCTGAGCCGCCTGCTGGATGACGACGGAGGCGTGACGCAGGCCCGGGCCCAGGAGGACGCCCTGGAGCACGCGCTGGCCGAGCTGGGAGCCGACCCCTCGGATGTCAGCGGCACCGTCGCGGGGAGCGACCTCATCGGCGTGGGCGGAACCCCGGACGACGACGCCTCCGTGATCTATGCGCGAGCGCTCCTGCGCATCGACGTGGACGACTACCAGGACATGGTGACGCGCCTGAACAACGCCCGCATCGAGCTGGAGACGGCGCGCGCGGCGTTCCCCTTCCGCTACACCGTCACCCGACCTGCGGAGCGGCCGCGGAAGCCGGATTCCCCCAACGCCGCACTCGTGATCGTGGGTGCGGTCCTGGCCGGGCTGGGCGCAGGCGTCACGGCGGCTCTCGCGTTGGAGCTTCGAAGCCACGCGGCCGCGTTGCTCCGGGAGCAGCTGGCGTCATGATCGCCACGGCGCGCCGCCTGATGCCCGCGACGCTCGCGGTGGGGCCCGCCCTGGCCGCGTCGCTGGCGCTGGTGGCCATGGGCGCGGGCGCGGTGGGGCCGCTCCTCCCCCTCCTGGGAGTGGCCGCCCTGGCCTTCCTGGTCGCGGCTCCCACCAGCTGGACGGCGGGGGGATTGCTGGCGGTGGCGCTCCTGGTGGACAACCCGGGCGAGCGGCCCGCCGACGGCCTCTGGAAGTCGCCGCTGTACGGGCCCGGCGAGCTACTCTACCTGAACCTGCACAAGCACACGGGGATCGGCGCGCTGAAGTTCTCCGCCCTCGAGCTGGCCATCGTGACGCTCTTGCTCGTGGTGGTGGCGCGCAAGCTGAAGGGCGACTCCCTGGACGATCCGCGCGGGCTGGGTGCGCTGCCCAATCCCATGAAGCTCGCGTTCCTGTCCATGTTCGGGGGGATCGTCGTCATGATGGCCTGGGGCCTGGCGCGAGGAGGCGACCTCCAGAACGCGCTCTGGCAGGCGCGCCAGCTCTTCTGGCTCCCGGTGCTCGGGGTGCTCTTCGGCCATTCGCTGAAGTCCGCCGCCGCGCGCCTCTGGCTGATCCGCATCGTCATTCTCACGGCATGCCTGCGCGCGCTCGCCGGCATCTGGTTCTACTTCGCCATCGGCCGCCCGCAGGCGCTCCACTTCGAGTACGTCCTGACGCACTCGGACTCCATCCTGGCGGTCGTCGCGATGCTGCTGGCCCTCATGGCGCTCATCGCCAGTCCGACCTGGCACCATGTGCTCCTGAACCTGGCGTGCCAGCCCATTCTGTCCGTCGGCCTCATCGTGAACGACCGCCGGCTCGCCTTCGTGGCGCTGGCGGGCGGCCTGATGGTCGCCGTTCTCATGTCGCCGCCCGCCCTCCGGCACGCGCTGCGGCGGCTGGTGATCCTGTCCATCCCGGCGATGATGCTCTACACCGCCGCCGGATGGAACTCCAACGCCGGCGTGTTCCGTCCGGTGAGCATCCTGCGCTCGGTCACGTCGCAGGAGGATGCGTCGAGCCAGACGCGGGACATCGAGAACTACAATCTGGTTCGCACGCTCAAGCTCCAGCCCGTCGTGGGCGCCGGCTTCGGGCACGAGTACGTGGAGGCCGTCCAGGCCTACCGCGTGGACCATGTCTTCGCCCAGTACCGCTACATCGCCCACAACAGCGTGCTGTGGCTCATCTCCCAGGTGGGCTGGTTGGGTTTCTCACTCATGTGGATCGTGTTCCCGACGGCCGTGCTCATCGCGCTGCGCGTGATCCGGCAGGCCAAATCGTCCGTGGACGTGCTCACGGGCTTCGGCGCCATCGTGACAGTGCTCGCCTTCCTGCTCCAGGCCTGGGGTGACATGGGCTTCCAGAGCTGGATGGGATCGCTCCTGGTGGCGGCCTTCATGGGCGCGGTGGGTGCGGCGTGGACCTCCATGGAGCAGGGGAGGGAGGTCGCATGACCACCGTGGATCTCCTCCTGGCCCTCGCCGGCGCCCCTGTGCTGGTGTTCACCCTGTATCTGTTGGCGCTGACGTTCCTCTCCCTGAAGCGCAACCCGCCGGTTCGCCCCGCCGGGGAGATGCATCGATTCCGCGTCGTGGTGCCCGCGCACAACGAGGAGCGAGGCATCGGACGGACGCTGTGGAGCCTCCGCCGCCTCGAGTACCCTCCTTCGCGCTACGAGGTGGTGGTGGTGGCCGACAACTGCACCGATCGCACCGCCGACGTTGCGCGGAGCTATGGCGCCCGGGTCCTGGAGCGCCACGACCCGTCGCGGCGGGGGAAGGGCTACGCGCTCCGGTTCGCATTCGAGGCGCTGCGCCGGGAGCCCGTGCATGCGTGGGACGCCGTGGTGGTGGTGGATGCGGACACCGTGGTGACGCCCAATCTGCTGCAGGCGTTCGCCGACCGGCTGGGTGCGGGAGAGCAGGCGGTCCAGGCCGCGTACCTCCCCATGCCGTCGGCGGGCGGACGCCTGGGGATCATCACGGAAGTGGCGTTCACCGCGTTCCATGTGGTGCGTTCCACCGCCCGCGAGCGCCTCGGCCTGTCGGCGGGCCTCCGGGGGAACGGGATGGCGTTCGGCCGTGCCCTGGTCGCCGCCGTCCCCCACGAGGCGTTCTCCCGCACGGAGGACCTGGAGTTCGGCATCCGCCTGGGGCTGAACGGCGTGCGCGTAGCGTACGCCGGTGAGGCCACGGTGTACGGTGACATGCCCGAGCGGTCGGACGTGGCCGGGACGCAGCGCAGCCGCTGGATCGGGGGCCGGGTCGAGATGGCGCGCACGCACCTCCCCGCCCTGGCACGGACGGCCGTGAAGCGCCGCAGCCTCATGATGGCGGACCTGGCCATGGACCTCCTGGTCCCCCCCGTGTCGATGCTCCTCCTGGCCGTGGCAGCAGGCACCGCCGTGACGGCCCTGACCACGCTGGCCGGCGCCGGCTTGGGCGCAGCCGCCATCGTGTGGTCCGCCGCCGCCGGCGCCCTGGCACTGCACGTGCTCGATGCCGCCCGCCGCGCCGGTCGCCTCCCCGACCTGCTGAAGGCCCCGGCGGCCCTCGCGGCGTACGCCGTGGAGAAGTCCGCGATCGTGGTGCGCTCCTTCCGCCCGACCGGGCAGGAGTGGGTGCGTACCGCCCGACCCGGAGAGATCCGATGAGAATCCAGCCGTGGCAGGACGCCCTCGAGCTCTCCGTGGCCGCCCGCGGAGCTGCGACCGCCCGGCGCGCGCGGCGCATGATGCGCACCGACGCCTGGATCATCCTCCTGCTGTTCCGTATCCGGAAGACGTCCCTGCGCCTGCGCATACCGGTCCTGAACCGATTGCTCCGGCTCATGCAGATCATGTTCGCCGGAGTGGAGCTCGGGAACGACGTGGAGCTGGGCGACGGCGTCTACTTCATCCACTCCCTCGGCACGGTGGTGGGCGGCGATGCCCGGGTGGGGCACCGCGTCCGGTTCTACGGCAACAACACGGTGGGCACGGCCCGCGACAACGGGTATCCGGTGATCGAGGACGACGTGGAGGTGGGGTGCGGAGCCCGTATCCTGGGGCCGGTGCGCATCGGCGCCCGCTCGGTCATCGGCGCCAACGCCGTGGTGCTGCGGGACATCCCGGCGGACTGCGTCGCCGTGGGCGCTCCAGCCCGCGTGGTACGCCGCGCTGGTGTTGCGGCCACTTCGGAGAAGCGCGTGGCCCGCGGCCTCCTGGAGGCCGTATGAGTCGGCCCGA
>JBFYZE010000317.1:0-5849 GCA_041309665.1 Gemmatimonadales bacterium
CCCGCGGGTGGACTTCGAGCGGCACCTTCTGCTCGTGGGGGTGGTCCGCTCGAGCCTGGTGTGGTGCTTGGGGCCCATGCTCGACGACCGGGGCGACCTGAAGCCCAACGTGGTGGCGACGCCCGACTACCCTTCCTTCTGGTCCTACGCCCTGTGCCTGGTGGAGCGCGCCGGGATCCTCACGGTGGGCGGCGTGCCGCTTCGCTACATCTCCACCAACCCCGCCGCCTTCAGGATCTCCAGGTAGTTGAGGATCGCCTGCAGGTCCGACGTGGTCCGGAACTGGGCGTCCATCATCTTCTTGATGTCCAGGACACTGTGGGTCCCGTTCACCAGGAGCTGGAGCTCCGCCGTGTTCGCCACGCCCTCGGACGGGTAGCGCGCCCTCACCTCGTCCGACACCGCCTGCAGCGGCGTCCGCCACCCCTGGTAGCCGTTCGCCTTCACCAGCGCCGTGGGCCTGGGCACCGTCCGCGCAGCCCGCCGCTCCAGTTCCGTCTGCGCCAGGCGCACCGGCCGGGTTCCCAGCGTCGCGGCCACCGTGCCCATGCGCGCTTCCAGCGCCGCCAGGTGCGCCGCGGCCACCTGGTCAACGGTCGCCTGCATGGCCTTCACGAACGCGCCCACGCGGGCCCTGTCCGCCGCCAGCTCGTTCACCGTCCCCAGCGTGGCCTTCTCGCCCATGGCGGCGCCTTCCACCAGCGCCCGGGCCCACCGGTACGACGCCTCCAGGTCGTCGGCCTTGGCGTTGTTGAGCTTCTCCATCCCCATGACGAGCTGGTGGCCCAGGCGGCGCGTGGCGTTGCTCGCCGTCTCGCCGGCGATCTTCATCGCCATGTCGTCGTCGGCGACGGCCAGCGTGTACGCCCCGGCGGCTCCGATGACGGCCACCCGCCTGAGCTGGGTGGGGTCGGCCTTGTCGGGCCGGTCCCCTGACGTGTGGTACCACTGGTCCGGCCACGCGATCATCATGATCCCCGGCACCTGAACGCCCCAGTCGTTGAACACCATGTGGTCCGAGGCGCCGTAGTGGGTGTCGATGCTGTGGTAGAACGGCTCGTCGGAGCCGGTGGGGGCGACGATGCGCTGCGTGATCTTGTAGAAGCCGCTCCGGTTGGCGATCTGCTCCCGGTTCCCCTCGCCCACGAACCGGTAGTAGTTCTCCATGACGTCGTTGATGTAGTGGGGGTTCCCGTACGTGGTGCGCACCAGCGTCATGTACCCTTTGTTCTTCGTGAGCCACTCCCCGACCATGTCCATGTTGATGTTGGCCAGGGTCTTCTCCATGAGGTCCTTGTTCGCCACCACCCACGGGCCGGTGCCGGAGAACTCGGGGCCCCACAGGAAGCGGATCGTCCGCTTCGGCCGTGGGATGCGTCCCTCCTCGATGAGCTTGTGCAGCGTGCGCGCCACCTCGAGGATGGTGGCGCTCCCCGACATGTTGTCGTTGGCGCCCTGCTTCACGTACCCCTCGAAGAGGTGGGCCGAGAGGATCACCTCCCCCGCGTTGGGGTCGGTGCCGGGGAGGTGGGCGACCGGGTCCTGCAGCTCGTAGGACTCGGTGGCGGCCTCCACCTGCGCGCGGACGGTGATGGCCTCGCCCGCAAGCAGCCGCTGCTTGAGCTGCTCCGCCTCCCGTGGCGGAATGAAGAACCCGAACTTGGCTGGACCGGCGTCGGCGCCCCGCCCGGTGATGCCGCTGTTGGGGATCTGGAGGGGATCGAAGAGGGGCCGGCCGTTGGCGATGGACACCACCCCGTGGGCGCCCATCATCTGGCAGGCCAGGCGGTGCACGGCGCTGATGGAGCCCTCGGTGACGACGATCTTCCCCGAGACCCCCGCCCTCTCCAGCTCGCCCTGGGTTCCCATCCCCACCCACACCAGAGGCGCGGTGACGTCCGTGGTGGTGCTCCCGCTGGCCAGCATGGCCTGCAGGTCCTGGTAGGACGACAGCTTCTGGCGGCGGGGGCTCAGCTCCCACAGCTCGCCCTTCACGCCGTCCCACGTCTGGCCTCCGGGGAAGCGCACGATCTCGGCGCCGGGGATCCCGTAGAGCTTCAGCTGGTCGAGGACGTACTGGGCCTCCCAGAACGTGCTCCGGTACTCGGCGGCGAGGCGGTTTCGCTCGAACGGGGTGGCCGCGGCGATGGTGTTCCACGCCGTCTCCCCCGAGGTCTCCCCGATGATCTCGTCCATGATCGCCGGGGGAAGGAAGGTCCACTGGTACCAGGGGGTCTGCTGGGCCGCCGCCTGCGAGAACGCGAGGGCGAGGAAGGCGAAGACGAGGGCTGCCGCGCGCTTGGACATGGCCGGGTTCCGGAGATGCGGGATCGAGGTCCGGGAGCGGCGCCGACGCGACGCCGCCCCGGGTGGAGCGTCGAACCCATGCGATATGGGTGCGCGCGCCGCGATGGGCAAGGCGGGGCGCATCCCTCGAGCAGAAGCGTCGTTCTCCGGCGTCATCGAGGAGCCCTTCACGGCGGGAACCCCCGACGCGCTCCGAGCCGCCGTGCGCACGGTCGCGGTGGACGAGTCCACGCTGGATGCGGAGGGGTCCCGGGGCGGCCAGGGCGCGCCCCACGCCCGTGACTTCGAGCGGGTTCCGGGGCTCCGCGTGGTCACGTACTGACCCCTGGGAGCCCTCTCCTCGGGGCAAGGCTCACCAGAGGAGCGCGACGCCCGCGGCCCGTGCGATGTCCGGATCCGGGGTGACGAGAGGGAGTGCGAGGTGCGCCGCCGTGGCAGCGATGAGCCGGTCGCCCCGCTCCGGGATGGCGTAGAGCGCATCGGCACGGAGCGCCACCTCGGCCGTGAGCTCCGCCACGAAGAAGGACCCCGAGCCCATGAGCCCCTGCACCCACGCGTCCGAGCCGCCATCCAGGCGGATCACGCCGCGGTGGGCGGCCTCCAGGAGCTCCACGAGGGCAATGGCCGGGACCCAGGCCGCCGCCTCGCCGGCCTCCACCCGGTCCAGGAACGCCGCGGCCTTCCGCCCGAGCCGGGCCCGGCGGCCCAGCGCATGCCAGATGAGCGCGTGCGTGTCCACGACCGCCATGGGGGGTACGCCGCTCGACCCCGCCACGTCAGGTCGCCAGCCCCTTCCGCTTCGCATCCGCGGTGCCGGCGGCCTCCGTCTTCATGGCGGCGAGCCCGGCCTCGACCTGTGCGTCGGAGAGCCCGGTGGACATGCTCCCGGCCAGGCGGAACTCCCCCGCCGAGCGACGCCTCAGCTCCCGGAGCGAGTCCTCGAGGAAGCGGAGGTGGCTGCGCGTCGTCATGGCGATGTCCTCGTCGAGGTCACGGTGGGCGATGTACTCCACGCGCCCGGGGGAGGCCGCGATCCTGTGGGCCAGCTCGGGAAGCCGGGCCCGCGCTTCGGAGATGCTCATCTGCCTCTTCATGGATCAACTGTACAACTATTTGTACAGTTCGTGCAAGTGCGGCACCGGTGGGGTGCAAGGCACGATGCCGCCGGAGGTGGGGCACCGGAACGCTGCGTCGGGCCGGCACGCTTGCGGGGGTGGGTGGACCCCGCTCACTTCCGCTGGCCGTGCGGGCCGTGTCCCCTGTGCCCCGGCGAGCACGGCGCTTCGGACCGAGGCGAGGAGCAATCCATGGACGAGATCGGACTGGGCGTGAACGACATCGACACGCCCTTCCTGTGGGTGGATCTGGACACGATGGAGGACAACATCAGCACGCTGGCCCGCTTCTTCCGTGAAGCGGGAGTGGCCTGGAGGCCGCACATCAAGGGGATCCGCGCTCCCGACGTGGCGCTGCTCCTCCTGGACGCGGGGGCCATCGGCGTGACCTGCGCGACCGTGCTGGAGGCGGAGCACATGGCCGACGCGGGCGTCCGGGACCTCCTGATCGCGCACCAGCTGGTCGGGGTCGGCAAGTACCGCCGCGTCGCCGCGCTCGGCACCCGTGCCGACGTGAAGGTGGCGGTGGATTCGGATGTGACGCTCGCCGAGCTCGGTCGGGCCGCCGTGGCCGCCGGCGTGGACATCGGCGTCCTCCTGGAGCTGGACACCGGCATGCACCGCGCCGGCGTGTCGCCCGGGGCGCCCGCCCTCGCCCTGGCCCGGCGCGTGCAGGATACCCGCGGCCTCCGGCTGAAGGGCGTCATGGGCTGGGAGGGCCATACGCCGGACATCACGGATCCCGAGCGGAAGCGGCTCGAGATCGAGCGGTCGGTCGGGTTCCTCGTGGAGACAGCCGGGCTCCTGAGGGAGGCCAGGCTCCCGGTGGACATCGTGAGCTGCGGCGGGAGCGGCACTTTCACGGTGTCGGCGAAGGTTCCGGGCGTCACGGAGATCCAGGCCGGGGCCGCGGTCTTCTCGGACGTGACCTACCGGAAGTGGGGAACCCCGACGCGGCCGGCGCTCTTCGTGCGCACCACGGTGACCAGCCGGCCCGTCCCGGAGCGCATCATCTGCGATGCGGGCTTCAAGACCATGCCGACGTGGGCGGAGAACCCCGACTGCGCGGCGCTGACCGGCGTCCGTGACTTCGGCAGGTCGGCGGAGCACGGGGTCGTGCGCCTCTCCGTCCCGGACGACCGGACGAAGGTGGGCGACCTCCTCGACTTCATTCCGGCCTACGGGGACAGCACGGTGTTCCTCCACCACCGGCTCTACGCCGTCCGCAAGGGCCGCGTCGAGCACGTGTGGCCCCTGGTCCGGTCGCACTGAGGCCCGGGGACCCGCCTACCGATCCCCCTTCCTCACCCGTACCATCCCCTCCTGCGCGGTGGACGCCACGAGCCCCCCGTCGCGCGCGAAGAAGGTGCCCCGGGCGAACCCCCGCGCCGCTGCCGACGAGGGGGACTCGGACACGTGCAGGAGCCACTCGTCCACGCGGAAGGGGCGGTGGAACCAGATGGAGTGGTCCAGGCTCGCCACCATGAGGCGCGGATCCCGGTAGCTCACGCCGTGGGGGTCGAGCGCCGAGCCCAGGAGCCCGTAGTCCGACGCATACGCCAGCACCGCCTGGTGCTCGATGGTGCGGTCCCCCATGGAGCCGATGGCCCTAACCCAATACTGCCTCAGCGGGGGCCGGGGCGTGGTGTCCAGGGGGTCGCGGCCGTCCACGAGCCGGAAGTCCAGGGGGCGGTCCTGGGTGAGCACGGTGCGCAGCGCCACGGGGATGTCGGCGGCGCGGGCGCGGAACGAGTCCAGCTCGTTGGGAAGCACCTCGGGCGCGGGTACGTTCGGCATCCGGGCCTGGTGCTCCCACCCTTCCTCGCGCCGGTGGAACGAGGCCGACATCTCGAAGATCGCGGTCCCGTGCTGGAAGCCGGTGACCCGCCGGGTCGTGAAGGATCCCCCGTCGCGGAGCCGGTCCACGAAGTAGACCACCGGCACGGTCAGGTCGCCCGCCAGGATGAAGTACCCGTGCATGGAGTGGGCGGGCCGGTCGCCCGGGACGGTGCGCTGGGCGGCCACGAGCGCCTGCGCCAGCACCTGGCCGCCGAAGATGCGCCCGGTGCCGATGTCGCGGTTCTGCCCGCGGTAGATGTTCTCCTCGATGCGCTCGAGATCCAGGAGCGCCAGCAGGTCCTCCACGGTGTAGGGCATGGGCTTGAGTATAGCCACGCCCCTGCGCTCCTTGAACATGGTGGCACGCTGGACGAGCTTCATGGCCATGAATACCACACTCCGATTCCCGGCCCTGGCCGCGCTCCTCGCGCTGGCGCCCCTCGCCGCGTGCTCGGACGCGCCGCGCCAGGCGCCCGAGTCCGCAGCTTCCGAGCCCATCCCCGTGACCACGTCGGCCGCGGCCCCGGTGAACGCCCTGGAGGTCGCCACGGCCATGGGCGTCTTCAACGCCCACGAGCCCGTGCCCGG
>JBFYZE010000318.1:0-2812 GCA_041309665.1 Gemmatimonadales bacterium
GATCATCTCCTCCCGGTTCACCTCGTCGGCGTAGCTCGCCGCGCCCTCGGCCACGCGCGCCGGGGCGAGGCGGGCGTCGGCCACCCGGGTGCTGAACTCGATCTCCTCGACGCTCTTCCGGATGGTCTCGGGGGTGATGCCGTGCTCCAGGTTGTGCGCCATCTGCACCGCCCTGCGCCGGTTCGTCGTGTCCAGGCACTCCTGCATGGAGCGGGTGACGCGGTCCGCGTACAGGATCGCCTTCGCCTCCACGTTCCGCGCGGCGCGGCCGATGGTCTGGATGAGGCTCCGGGCGTCGCGGAGGAACCCCTCCTTGTCGGCGTCGAGGATGGCGACGAGCGACACCTCCGGCAGGTCGAGCCCCTCCCGCAGCAGGTTGATCCCGACCAGGACGTCGATCTTCCCCAGGCGGAGCGAGCGGATGATGGCCATGCGCTCGATGGTCTCCACCTCGGAGTGCATGTAGCGCACGCGCACGCCCACGCTCTGCAGGTACTCGGAGAGGTCCTCGGCCATGCGCTTGGTGAGCGTGGTCACCAGCACGCGCTCGCCCTTCCTCTCGCGCTCGCGGATCTCGGCCAGGAGGTCGTCCACCTGCCCCCGCACCGGGCGCACCACCACCTCGGGGTCCACCAGCCCGGTGGGGCGGATGATCTGCTCCACCACCACGCCGCCGGCCCGCTCCAGCTCCCACTCGCCGGGAGTGGCCGAGACGTAGATCACCTTCTCGAGGAGCGACTCCCACTCGTCGAACTTGAGCGGGCGGTTGTCCAGCGCGCTCGGGAGGCGGAACCCGTAGTCGATGAGCGTCGTCTTCCGGGAGCGGTCCCCGTTGTACATCCCGTTGATCTGGGGGATGCTCGCGTGGCTCTCGTCCACCACCATGAGGAAGTCGGCGGGGAAGTAGTCCATGAGGCACGCCGGCCGCTCGCCGGGCTTCCGGTGCGACGTGTACAGCGAGTAGTTCTCGATCCCCGGGCAGGTGCCGATCTCCTGCATCATCTCCAGGTCGAAGTTCGTGCGCTGCTCGAGGCGCTGGGCCTCCAGGAGCTTCCCCTCCATGCGGAACTTCGCCAGCTGCGTGGCCAGCTCGTCACGGACCAGGGGGATCATCTGCTCGATGGTGCGCCGCTGCGTGACGTAGTGGCTGGCCGGGTAGACGGCCGTGCGCTCCAGAGCGGCGATGAGCTCGCCGGTGAGGGGCTCGAAGCGGCTTATGCGCTCCACCTCGTCGCCCCACAGCTCCACGCGGATGGCCTGCTCGTCGTAGGCCGGGAAGATCTCCACGGTGTCGCCGCGGACGCGGAAGGTGCCCCGCTCGAACAGGTAGTCGTTCCGCTTGTACTGGATATCCACCAGCGCGCGGAGGATCTCCTTCCTGGGCCGCTCCTCGCCCACCTTGAGGTGGAGCATGAGCGCCCGGTAGTCGGCGGGGTTCCCCAGGCCGTAGATGCTCGACACCGACGCCACCACGATGACGTCCTCGCGCTCCACCAGCGACGAGGTGGCGCGCAGGCGCAGGCGCTCGATGTCCTCGTTGATGGAGGCGTCCTTCTCGATGTACGTGTCCGTGCCGGGGACGTACGCCTCGGGCTGGTAGTAGTCGTAGTACGAGATGAAGTACTCGACCGCGTTGTGCGGGAAGAGCGACTTCAGCTCCCCGTAGAGCTGGGCCGCCAGCGTCTTGTTGTGGCTCAGGACCAGCGTGGGGCGGCCGTTGCGCGCGATGGCGTGGGCGATGGTGAACGTCTTCCCCGTCCCGGTGGCGCCCATGAGCACCTGGGTGCGGTCACCCCGGGCCAGCCCCTGGGTCAGCTCCTCGATGGCGCGGGGCTGGTCGCCGGCGGGCGAGTGCGGGGAGACGAGGTCGAAGAGGGGCATGGGACGATCAGGCGAACCTGGGAGGACCAGCTCAGGTCGGGCCGGCCTCCCGGACCTCCCCCTCGATCCATCGGTAGGTCGTGCGGAGCCCGTCCCGGAGGGCAGCGCTCGGTGCCCATCCTAGCTTCTCCTGGATCAGGCGGTTGTCGGAGTTGCGCCCCCGGACCCCCAGGGGGCCTGGAGTGTGTCTCAGTGAGAGGCGCTTCCCCGCGATCTCGCCGATCATCAGCGCGAGCTCGTTGATGGAGACCATCTCCTCCGACCCGATGTTCACCGGTCCCTGGAAGTCGGAGCGCATGAGTCGCAGCGTGCCCTCCAGGCATTCGTCCACGTACAGGAACGACCGCGTCTGGTGGCCATCCCCCCAGATCTCCACCTCACCGCCGTCGTGGGCCAACGCGACCTTCCGGCACAGTGCGGCAGGAGCCTTCTCCCGGCCCCCGGTCCATGTGCCCTCGGGGCCGAAGATGTTGTGGAACCGGGCGATGCGGACCGTCACACCGTGGTTGCGCGCGAACGACAGGTACAGCCTCTCGCTGAACAACTTCTCCCACCCATACTCGCTGTCCGGCTGGGCGGGATACGCCGAGTCCTCCCGGCAGTCGGGCCGTTCAGGGTCCTGCTGGTTCCGTTCCGGATAGATGCACGCCGAGGACGAGTAGAAGATGCGACCCACCCGCCCCTGCGCGACCACCTCGAGCACGTTGAGGTTGATGAGCGCCGAGTTGTGCATGATGTCGGCGTCGTTGTCGCCGGTGAAGACGAAACCAGCCCCCCCCATGTCGGCAGCGAGCTGATACACCTCGTCGAAGGGGCGGTCCACCACCGCCCGGCAGACCACCGGATCGCGAAGGTCACCGATGACGAAGTCGTCGGCCTGGGTCTTCGAGAACTCGGGGTGCTTGAGGTCGACGCCCCGCACCCAGTGACC
>JBFYZE010000319.1:0-11585 GCA_041309665.1 Gemmatimonadales bacterium
TCCTCGTGCTTCCGCCGGTTCACGTGGCCACGGGCCCGGCGTACGGGGCCCTGGCGCGTCACCGGGCGTTGCACGGCACGGACGGGGGGGACCCGCCTCCCGCCGGCGTGCCTACGTGGCGTGACCTGGCTGAGGTCGCTGTGAACGACTTCGAGCTCGTCGTGCCGGGGGCGCATCCGCCCGTCGCCGCTTCCCTGGAGGCGCTGCGCGCCGCCGGTGCCCGCCCCGCGCTCCTTTCGGGGAGCGGGGGGGCGTGTTTCGGGGCGTTCCCCGACGAGGGCCATGCCCGCGCTGCCGCGGCGGAGATCGGAGGCCGGCTCGGGTGGGACGCAGTCCTGGTGCGGACCCTCGCCGCATTCTCTGTGCCGCAACCGGTCTGAGGTCCACGTCCGGCGTCGCAGGGCACCTCGCGGTCGGCCCGGAGGGTGGTGGGGGTTGAGGCTGTCCGCCGTCGCCGGTAGGATGGTCTCGGTGCTCGGCGCCGACTGGCCCGTCGTCTAAAGGCAGGACACCGGTCTTTGGAACCGGCGGTGGTGGTTCGAATCCACCCGGGCCAATCATCCCCGCCTGCCGCGCGCAGAGGCACGTTGACGGCTCTCGGCGGCGTTTCTAGGTTTTCGGGCTATCACCACACCGCGCATCCCTCCGGCGAGGCGGCACTCCGGGCCCATGGACGACACCTTCAGACGGGGACCCCTCCTCCTCCTCAGTGGCCGAGCCAACCGCCCGCTCGCCCACGAGATCGGGGAGCGGATCGGCAAGTCACCCGACGGGGTCACCCTGCGCAACTTCGCGGACGGGGAGATCTTCGTCCGCATCGACCGGAACGCCCGGGGGCGGGACGTGTTCATCGTCCAGTCCACGACGGCTCCGGCCGACAACATGATGGAGCTCCTCCTCCTCATCGACGCTGCCAAGAGAGCGTCGGCGGCGCGGGTGACGGCGGTGGTGCCCTACTTCGGCTATGGCCGGCAGGACCGGAAGGACCAACCCAGGGTGGCCATCGGAGCCAAGCTCGCCGCGAACCTCATCACCGCGGCGGGGGCCGACCGGGTGGTTTCCATCGATTTCCACCAGCACCAGATCCAGGGCTTCTTCGACATACCCGTGGATCACCTGTACGCTGCGCCGGTGCTGACCAAGTACTTCAGGGACCTCGAGCTCCAAGATCTCGTGATGGTGGCCCCCGACGTGGGCTCCGCCAAGATGGCCCGGGGATTCGCGAAGAGGCTCAGCGCCAGCCTCGCCATCATCGACAAGCGGCGTCCCACGGCGAACGTCGCCGAGGTGCTGCACGTGGTCGGCGACGTGGACGGTAAGACCTGCCTCCTCGCCGACGACATGGTGGACACCGGGGGCACGCTGGCCAACGCCGTGGTTGCGCTGAAGGAACGGGGTGCCCGGGCCGTCTATGCGTGCGCGACCCACGCCGTCCTATCCGGGAAGGCCAGCGAGCGGCTCGCCGAGGCCCCTCTCGAGGAGCTGGTGGTGACCAACACGATCCACGTGCCCGAGGATCGGATCTTCTCCAAGCTACGCATCCTGTCGGTGGCCGACCTTCTGGCGAAGGCCATCGACCATATCCACTCGAACGAGTCCGTGAGCCAGCTCTTCGAGATTCCGCCGGAGAACTGACCAGGACAGACAGGCCCGCTGGCGGCCTCCATCGGTCCCGCGGGGACCCCACACGCAGGATTTGACGAATGACGATCACAAAGAGCTTGAACGCCAAGAGGCGCGACGGGAGCGGCAAGGGCGTGGCCCGGAAGCTCCGCCAGGCCGGACGGGTTCCCGCGGTGCTGTACGGGAAGGACATGGAGGCGGTGCCGCTCTCCATCGACGCCGTGGAGGCGGGCCACCTGTTCGCGGCCATCTCGGTGGAGAACACGATCATCGAGCTCCAGGTCGAGGGGGAGAAGTCGTCGCACCAGACGCTGGTGCGCGAGATCCAGGCCCACCCCTTCAAGAAAGAGCTCGTGCACGTGGACTTCTACCGCCTCCAGAAGGGTGTGGCGGTGGACGTGGACGTCCCCGTGGAGCTGGAGGGCACGCCCGTGGGCGTGAAGAGCTTCGGGGGGATTCTGGAGCAGCTCGTGCACGAGGTGCCGGTGCGCTGTCTTCCGCACCTGATTCCCGAGAACATCAAGGTGGACGTGACCTCACTGGCGCTGGACCAGTCCGTGAAGGTCGGCGACCTGCCGCTCACCGAGGGCGTGGAGATCATGTTGGACCCGGCTCGTCTGATCTGCATCGTGGCCAAGCCGCGCGGCACGGCCGAGGACGTTGCGGCCGAGGCGGCCGCGGCAGCCGCCGAGGCCCCCGAGCCCGAGGTGATCACGGCGAAGAAGGAAGAAGAGGACTGAGGCCTCCGACGGAGGCCTGATGAAGGTCATCGTCGGCCTGGGGAATCCGGGACCCGAGTACGACGCCACCCGGCACAACGTGGGGTGGTGGGTCCTGGACCGGCTCGCATACGACTGGGCGCTGGGGCCCTTCCGGAGGGACGGAAGGGCTCTTTGCGTCGAGGGCATGGTGGCGGGCCTTCCCGTCAGGCTCCTGAAGCCCCTGACCTACGTGAACAGGAGCGGCCAGGCTCTCGGGTTCCTCCGCGGGCACGAGGCGTTCGACCCTGGCCGGGACCTCCTCGTGGTGGTGGACGACGCGGCGTTGGATGTGGGCCGCGTCCGCTTCCGCCCCCGGGGGAGCCCGGGCGGACACAACGGGCTCAAGTCCATCTCGGGGGCGCTGGGCTCCGACGAGTACCCTCGGCTCCGCCTGGGCGTTGGGACGAAGCCCGAGGGCACGGACCTGGCCGACTGGGTGCTGTCGCCCATGCCCGAGGAGGACGAGGACGTGGTGGTGGGCCTCCTGCCCGGGCTGGCCGAGGCCGTGGAGGTATGGCTCACCGAGGGGACGGAGGCGGCGATGAACCGTTTCAATCGCTGATGAAGAAGCCTGCGACGTTCGAGAACGCGCTGGCGTTCGCCCAGGACCTCATCCGCATTCCTGGCCTTCCGGGGGAAGAGGAGGCCGTGGCGATGCGGGTGCGGGACGAGATGGACGCGCTGGGGCTCTCCGACGTGCACGTGGACGCCGCCGGCAATGTGGTGGGCGTTGCGCGGGGACGCGGCGAAGCGCCGCCGGTCATGCTCAACTGCCACCTGGACGTGGTGGCGGAGGGGGATCACGTCGAGTGGGAGGTCCCGCCATTCTCCGGGGAGGTGCGGGACGGGTTCCTCCACGGCCGCGGCAGCATGGACATCAAGGGGCCCCTGGCGCTCCAGACCTACGCGGCGGCGGCGCTGGACGGGCGCGCGCCGGGCGACGTCATCGTCGCCCACACGGTGCTGGAGGAGCGGGGCGGCCTGGGCATGAAGCTCCTCCTCGAGTCGCGCTCGTTTCAGCCCGGCGCCGTGATCATCGGCGAGGCGACCCACGGCGATGTGTGCATCGGGCATCGCGGGCGCGCCGAGCTGCAGGTGGTGATCACCGGCCTGGCCGGGCACGCGAGCGCTCCCGAGCGGGCCCGCAACGCGCTGGATCTCCTGGGCGACGTCCTCGCCGCTTCGCGGGATCTGGCGCTGCGCCAACCGGCCGACCCCACGCTGGGCGCGGCGTCCGTCACGGCCACGATGGTGGACGTCCTGCCCGAGAGCCGGAACGTGATTCCCGACAGGGTGGTGGTCACGCTGGATTGGAGGATCCTCCCCGGCACGGGCGAGGAGGACCTCCTGCGGGAACTCGGCGCTGCCCTGGACGGACGCATCCGGCGCGTGCCCGACGGCTTCGGCGTCGAGCCGCGCATCGCCGTGCTCCGCCAGCGGACGTGGACCGGCGTGGAGGAGGAGAGGAGCCTGCTGACGCCGGGCTTCCTCATCCCCCCCCACGACCCGGTGGTCGAAGCCGCCGCAGGTGCCGTGGGGAGGAGGGACGACCCCTCCTCGGCGGCCGTGGCGCGACCGTGGACCTTCGCCACGGACGGCGGGTGGTCCATGGGGGCCTTCGCGATCCCCACGGTGGGGTTCGCTCCCGGGGAGGAGCGGTACGCCCACACCAACCGCGAGCGGTTGGACGTGGACGAGGCCCGATGGGCGTTCGGGCGCTATCCGGCGCTCGTCGCGGCGGTGCAGCGCACCCTGGCGAGGTGAAGGACCCCGGCGGGGCCGGCTTCCAAGTCCCTCGGGGCAGCGTTACTATTCTGGGCTGAAAAACATCCCGCTCCTCGCCGGGGCCCCGCCGCAGACGGGCTCCTGGCGCCGGGGCCCGTACCAACCCAACGGACCGAGGGAACGTAAGATGCGGCTCTACGAGGTCGTCTACATCCTCGACCCGGCGCTCGACGAGGGCGCCGTCACGGCCAAGCTGGAGAAATTCCACGCTCTGGCCGTCGCCAGCGGCGGCGAGGTCACAGCCGTGGATCACTGGGGCAACCGGCAACTCGCCTACCCCATCCGGCGCCACCAGTCCGGCTACTACGTGGTCGCGCAGTTCGCCGCGGTTGCCGACGCGCTCCCCGAGTTCGAGCGCCTGCTCCGCCTGGACGAAGAGGTGCTCCGCTACCTCCTCGTGCTCAACGATGGCGAGCCCACCTCCGGCATGTCCATCCTCGCCGAGGTCACCCGACCCGTCCAGGACAAGGACGACGACGACGAGGAGGAGGACGAGGACGACGACGACGACGCGCCTCCCCAGTTTCAGGGCGGACGCGGACGGCGCCGGCGCATGGAGGGGCCGCCCATCAAGCTCCTGAACTACAAGGACGTGAGCACCCTGTCCCGCTTCCTCGCCGAGTCCGGCAAGATCCTCCCCAAGAGGACCACCAAGGTGACCGCGGCGTTCCAGCGCCAGCTGGGCACCGCGGTGAAGCGGGCCAGGTATCTGGCCCTCATCCCGTACACCCGCCGGTACGAGGCGTAGGCTCGTCGTGACGGACGTCACTCCCGTGGGCGGTCCGCCGGCCACTCCCCTCAGGCGAGGCTGGCCCAGGGCCGCAGGCCTGCTGGGGATCGCCATGGCCACCGCGGTGGTGCAGCCGTCCGTCCTCGTGGCCGCACCCTTCCTCATCCTGGGCGTCGTCCTGGGAATGAGGCCCGTGGCCGTGTTCCTGGCGTGCCTGGTGGGCGTGGTGGTGGTGACGTACGGGGTGCCTCCGCGCGACGTGGTCTGGTACGTGGAGCGGGGGTGGGCTGTGTTGGTGGGCGGGGGCTTCGCCGCGCTCACGCTCCGCAAGCCGGGGGCGCACTTCTCCGGTCGGGCGCTGGCAGCGGTGGCCGGCGCGGCGGCGGTGGCAGGAATCGTCCTCGCGGTGCGGAGCGGTTCCTGGGGCGCGGTGGAATGGGCCGTGGAGCAGCGCATCTCCAACGGGCTGGGTACGGCCCTCGAGGCCCTGCGCATGGTGCGTGGAGGAGAGGCGCTGCCGCCGGCGCTGGTCACGGCGGTGCACGAGACGATCCGTGCCCAGGCGATGGTCTTTCCCGCGCTCCTGGGGATCTCCTCCATGGCGGCGCTGGGTGTGGCCTGGTGGGTGTACGTGCGGCTCTCCTCCGGGAGTGACCAGGGGGTCGGGCCGCTTCGCGAATTCCGGTTCAACGACCATCTGGTGTGGGTGTTCATCGCGGGCGTCCTCCTCCTGCTCATTCCGTGGGAGGACATCCAGGCCCGGGTCGGAGCCAACACGGTGGTGTTCATGGGCGCGCTCTACGCATTGCGTGGGGCCGCGGTGATCCTGTTTCTGAGCGGTGGTCTGTCGCTCTTCGGCTACGTCATGCTGATCTTCGGGTTGGTCTTCCTCCCGCCGCTGGTGCTCACGGGCGCCATGGTCATCGGGATAGGGGACACCTGGCTCGACGTCCGCCGGAGGCTGCGGTCCACGTCTGTCTGACGACACGTCGGAGGAACGATGAAGCTGATTCTTAAGAAGGCGGTTCCGAATCTGGGCGAGGCCGGCGAGGTGGTGTCGGTGAAGGCCGGTTTCGGCCGCAATTACCTGCTTCCGCAGGGGCTCGCCTACGAGGCCAGCGAGGGCAACGTCCGCCGGCTCGAGGACGAGCGAAAGCGCGCCGAGGAGAGGTCCAGGCGCGACTATCTGGAGGCCCGGCGGCGCGCCGCGCAGTTCGCGGGGCTGTCCTTGACCTTCAAGGCGCGAGCGGGAGAGGACGGCAAGCTGTTCGGCTCGGTGACCAACGCCGACGTGGCCGACCGGGCCAACGGGACCGGCCGCCTGGACTTCGGGCTCGACAAGCGGGCGGTGATCATGGAGGAGCCCCTGAAGGCGCTAGGTTCGTACGAGGTGAAGGTCCACCTCCATGCCGAGGTGGATGCGGAGATCCAGGTCTTCGTCGAGCGCGACCAGGCTTGAGGCGGGAGGCAGGGTGTCCACACGGGAGGTGACGCAGGTGGAGATGCCGCAGGTGGTGCAGCGTGCGGCGGAACTCGCCCGCGAGCTCAAGGCCAGGGACGTGATGGGCCTGGATCTCAGGGGGATCTCGTCGGCCACCGACTTCTTCGTCCTGGCTTCGGGCCGGTCGGACGTGCAGGTGAGAGCCATCGCCGAGCACGTCGTGGACGAGTTGAAGAAGGAAGGGGTCCGGCCGGCGCACGTGGAGGGGCTGCAGGGGGGGCGGTGGGTCCTCGTGGACTACATCGACTTCGTGGTCCACGTGTTCCACCCCCAGGCCAGGGACTTCTACCAACTCGAGAGCCTCTGGGGCGACGCGCCCCGGTGGTCCGTGGCGGACACCGAGTGAAGGGCTCGCCGGACGCGGGGATACAGGAAAACCCCGCGTCCGGTGGCCTCTTCGGGCCCTCTGCAGGGTTTGCCGTGCTTCGGAGGTGAGTCTAACTTGATCGCGGTTCCGCGCCCTCGTTCGGACGTGACTCCATTGCGCCTCTCCGAGGCTCCTGGGGTGCGTCTGCCGCGGGTCGCCGCGCATTCAACGCCAGGGTGTCCATGACCTTCCACGTTCCGGCCTGGATCCGATCCGATCCGGGCGTGCCTCCACGGCTTCCCGCGCCCGCCGGGCTTCCCGGCCAGGTGGTGGCGCTCGTGGCCACGGAGGGGGCGGTGTCCGGCGGGTGGGCGGCGGAGGTGGCGCTGGAGCTGGCCGAAGGGTGGAGCGCCGTCGGCGCACGCCTCGTGCTGGCCGACGGAGGGCTCGAGGCACCGTCGCTCCACCGGGGCCTCGGCGAGGGGCCGGGAGAGGGCCTTGTGGACGCGCTCCGCTGGGGCACCTCGGTGCGCCGTGTGGCGCGCCGCCCGGAAGGGCGCAGCTTCTTCGCCATCACCGCGGGAACCCCCGTGGCCGACGGCCCCGCGGTGCTCCAGGATCCACGGTGGGCCGCGCTCTGCGCGGGCTTCCGGGAGGCAGGGGTCACGCTGGCGGTCCTGGTTCCGGCGCACGACCCGTGCCTCGGAGCTGTCCTCGGACAGGCCGCTGCCGCCGTCGTCCTGGCAGGCCCCGGTGAGAGCATCCCGCTCTCCGTGCGTGCGGGTAGGGTCCCGGTGGTGGCCGTGGTGGGGCGGGAGGGTGTGCCTTCCCCTGCTGTCGTGCCCGAGGAGCCCGCCGTCGTGCCCGACGAGCCCTCGCCCGCGTTCGAGACCAGCCCGCTCACCGAGGGCCCCGAGCCCGGTTCCCCCACGCTGTCGGAGATCCTCCCCGAGCCCGCGCCGCTGCCGGAGGGCCCGAACCCCGAGCCCGGCTCGGGAATGGAGGGTCTTCCCGCCGGGCTCGCTGACTTCAACCTGACGCGCGAGATCCGCGGGTGGGAGCAGCCTTGGCTCCCGGAGCCGCCCGAGGCCGCGGTGGTCCCCGAGCCGGAGCCCGAGCCTGTGGTGGTCCCCGAGCCGGAGCCCGGGCCTGTGGTGCTGTCCGAGCCAGAGCCGGAGGCTGTGGTGATCCCCGCGCCGGAGCCAGAGGCAGTGGTGATCCCCGAGCCGGAGCTCGAGCCTGTGGTGATCCCCGAGCCGGCTCTGCTCGAGCCCAAGCTGTACGGTGACCCCGTGCCCACCTTCGAAGAGCTCGTGGAGGAGTCCGAAGCCGACGCTGCTCCACCCCGATGGGCCAACCGGCGAAACTTCGGCGCCCTCGGCGTCCTGGTCGTGGCCCTGGCCGCGGCAGTCACGGCCTCGCTCCTGGGCTACCTGAAGATCCCCGGGCTGTCGCCGGTGGAGGAGGAGCCCACGGTCACCCCCACCCCGCAGGCGGGCACGGTGGCCGCCCCGCCGGCGACGGAGACCTCCGAGGGTGTGCCCTTCTCCGTCGGGCTCGCCGCCTTCCAGGACGCCGAAGCAGCCAGCGCCATGGTGCAGGAGCTCTCGGGGAAGGTGCCCGGCGTGCTCTTCACCACCGTGCCCGTCGACGCGGAGGGGCAGATCGTGCACCGCGTGATCGCGGGAGCTTCGCCGGATTCGGCCTCCGCGCTGGCCCTCGGGGCTCGCGTGGCCGAGGCAGCGGGGCTCCCGCCGGACGCGTGGGTGGCCAGGTGGACGCCGCGCGCCTTCCAGCTCGGCGAGATGCCGGACCTGGAGGCCGCGCTGCGCCGGTCCGAGGTCCTCCAGGGTCTCGGGGTCCCCTCCTACGTCCTTGCCGTGACGTACTCCGACGGCTCCGTCCGCTTCCGGGTCTACGCCGGCGCCTTCGCCGACGAGGCTGAAGCCATCTACCTCTCGGGCCTTCTGCAAGAGCGCGGCCTGAGCAGCGCCACTCTCTCCGAACGAACCGGTCGCCTGCCCGAATGAAGCTCCGCGCCCTTCGCGTACACGGGTTCAAATCCTTCGCCGACGCCACCAGGATCGACTTCCACGACGGCATCACCGCCATCGTGGGGCCCAACGGGTGCGGGAAGTCGAACATCAGCGACGCCATCCGCTGGGTCCTGGGGGAGCAGCGTCCCACCGCCATCCGGGGCGCGAAGATGGAAGAGGCCATCTTCCAGGGCACGGTGAACCGCCGGCCGGTGAACCGGGGCTCCGTGTCCCTCCTCGTGAGCAACGAGGACGGCTCGCTCCCCGTCCCCTTCGAGGAGGTGGAGATCGGGAGGCAGGTGTTCCGGGACGGCGGGTCCGAGTACACGCTCAACCGCAGCCCGGTGAGGCTTCGGGACGTGGTGGACCTGACGCGCGACACGGGGCTCGGGGCGAACGCCTACGCCATGATCGAGAACCGCATGATCGATGCCATCCTCTCGGACCGGGCCGACGAGCGCCGGGCCCTCTTCGAGGAGGCAGCGGGGGTCGGGAAGTACAAGGACCGGCGCAAGGCGGCGATCCGCCGGCTCGAGCACGCCGAGGTGGACCTGCAGCGCCTGGAGGACGTCATCGCCGAGGTCCAGACCAAGGTCCGCTCGCTGGCACGGCAGAAGGGGAAGGCCGAGCGCTACCTGGAGTTCCGGAAGCGGCGCCTGGACGTGGAGGTCACGGTGGTGCGCCACCAGCTGGACACGCTGGGCGAGCGCCTGCAGGGGGTGGTGAAGGAGCTGGAGCAGGACGTACGGAGCGGAGAGGGCAAGGTCGCGGAGCTCCGCGCCGCCGAGGCCGAGTACGAGTCGCTGCGGCTCCGGGAGGTTGACTCGGAGAAGGAGCGCATCGAGGCCGCCGGCCGGCTGGAGGCGGTACGCGAGCAGCTCGCGCAGTGGGAGCGCGACCTGGCCGTGGCCGACGAGCGCGCGTCCAACGCCGACCGCCGCCTTGCGCAGATCGAGGAGGAGCGGAGCGGCGCCCGCACGTTAGCCGGGCGCATGGACCTGGACGCGCGGGAGCTCCAGGCGGCCCGAGACCGGACCCAGGAGGAGCTCCACGCGCTCCGGGAGGTCGCCGACGCTCGGCGGGCTGAGCTTCAGGAGGTCCGGGACCGCCTCCAGCAGGCCCGGGAGCGCCTGGAGGGGGTGGAGTCGCGGGAGCGGGAGCTGGCCCGGCGGGGAGCGCAGCTGGAAGGCGACGCCGAGGCCTCCGAGGCCCAGGCCGCCGAGCTGGAGCGGCGGCTGGAGCGCCTCGCGACGGAGCTGGAGGAGGCGGCCGACGCCCTCACCGACCTCCAGTCCCAGGGGGACCTCTTCTCCGGGAGGGTGGACGACCTGGTGCGCGCCGTGGGAGATGCCCGCGCATCTGTGGATGCGGCGTCCTCGGTGATGGCCCAGGCGCGCCGCGAGCTGGATCAGGCCCGCAGCGCCGAGCTCCTGGCAGCGGATCGGGCCTCCTCCCTGGGGGCTCGCAGGGCGGCGCTGGAGCAGCTCGAGCGCGACCGGGAGGGAGTGGAGCCCGTAGTGAAGGCGGCGCTGGCGCTGGGCGACGCCGGCGTCATGGGAACCCTCTCCGATTTCGTCATTGCCGAGGCCTCCCTCGCCCGGGCCGTGGAGTCCTACCTCGGGACCATGGCGCGCGCTCTCGTGGTGCGTGACGGCGCGGCCGTGGAGAGGATCCACCGCTGGTTCGACGACGTGTGGCCGGGTGGGGGGGGACTCATCCTCCTTCCCCTCGACCGCGTCCCGGCCGCGGCCGCCCAGGCGGGCGGGTCGCTCCTGGCACGCGTGCATGCTACCGGAGAGGGCGCGGCGTGGGTGAGGGCGCTGCTGGACGGGGTGGACGTGGTGGAGCACGGCTCGGTCCACGCTGGGAGCGGCGACCGCGTCGCCGCCTCCGGAGCCGTCGTGGAACGCAGGGGCATCGTGCGCCTGGGTAATCCGGCGGGGGCCACCGGCCTCCTGGAGCGCAAGGAGCAGCTGCGCTCGACGCTGGATGAGCACGGCGAGGCGTCTGCGATCGCCGAAGGAGCGAGGGAAGCACGAGAGGGCGCCGAGGCCACGCTGAGAGCTGCGGAGGAGGCGCTCGAGGGGACGCGCGCGGCGCTCCGTTCCCGTGAGGACGAGCACAGGCTTGCCGCGTCCGAGCTCCAGGCCCAGTCCGACCGGAAGATCCGCATGGACCGGCATCGGGACGAGCTTGCGCGGCAGCTGGAAGGCACCCGCGCGGCCCGCTCGCGGGCCCTGGACCGCGTCCGCGAGGCGCGGGAGGACCGTCAACTCCTCCTCGTGGAGGAACAGGGGATCCAGGCGGAGCGCGTGGCCGCCCGCGAGTCGATGGCGGCGATCACCGAGGAGTGGGAGGTGGCCCGGGCCGAGGAGGGGCGCCTGGCCGTGGAGCTCGCGCGCCTGGAGGGAGACGTCACGCGCCTGAGCGAGCGGCTGGAAGGGGTCGTTGCCGCCCGGGGACAAGCGTACGCCCGCGTGGCGGCGCTGGACGCCGAGGAGGAGCAGCTCCGCGCCGAGCTCGACGAAGCCCGCCGAATCCGCACCGACGGCGAGGCGGCCACCGAGCGCCTCTTCGGCGACCGGACGTCGGCGGAGGCCGACGTGCGCGCGAAGGACGAAGCGCTCCAGGGAGTAGCGGAGGCGCTGGCGAGGGCCGAGAGGCGGGTCCGGGAAGCCCGCACGGCGGAGCGGGAGGCGGCCGACCACCGGCACGCCCTCGAGTTGGAGCGCCAGGAGCTGGGCGGGCGCATCGAGCGCATCCGGGAGCGCCTGGAGGGGGAGTGGGGACGCTCCCTGGACAGCCTACTGGAGCAGGCCGAGCTCGTGGAGGGCGATCCCGA
>JBFYZE010000320.1:0-2796 GCA_041309665.1 Gemmatimonadales bacterium
TCGTAGACGATGCGCATGGCGCGGCCGCCGAGCACGTAGGACGGGCGCACGAGGACGGGGAACCCGATCCTGCGAGCCACCTCCAGCGCCTCCGCCTCGCTCGTGGCGATGCCGTTGTCGGGGACGCGGGCGCCGATCTTGCGGCACACCTCGGCGAAGCGGTCCCGGTCCTCGGCGCGGTCGATGGCGTCCACCGACGTGCCCATCACCGGGATCCCCGCCTCCTCCAGCCCCTTGGCCAGCTTCAGCGGCGTCTGCCCGCCGAGCTGGACGATGACGCCCCGCGGCTTCTCCACGTGCAGGATCTCGAGCACGTCCTCCAGCGTGAGCGGTTCGAAGTACAGCTTGTCGCTGATGTCGAAGTCGGTGGAGACGGTCTCGGGGTTCGAGTTCACCATGATGGTCTCGAGCCCGGCCTCCTTGAGCGCCAGCACGGCCTGCACGCAGCAGTAGTCGAACTCGATCCCCTGGCCGATGCGGTTCGGGCCGCTCCCCAGGATGACCACCTTGTCCCGCTCCGAGCGCACCGACTCGGTCTCGTCCTCGTACGACGAGTAGAAGTAGGGGGTGGCGGCGGGGAACTCCCCCGCGCACGTGTCCACCACGTTGAAGGTGGCGTGGATGTCCCACGCCCAGCGGCGTGCGCGGGCCTCGGCCTCCCTCTCCCCACGCAATTCCGCGAGCTGGAGGTCGCTGAACCCCTCGCGCTTCATGTGCCTGACCAGCGCCGGGGTGACCTCCGGCGCCGCGGCGTACGCCGCCTCTTGCTCCAGGATCTGCCGGAGCTGGTCGAGGAACCACGGGTCGATCTTCGTGGCCTCGAAGATCTCCTCGTCGGAGATGCCTGCCTCCATGGCCCTCTTCAGCTGGTACGGGCGGTTCGGCGTGGGCCGGCGCAGCGCGGCGAGGAGCGCGTGGGCGTCGTCGGTCTTGAGCCCGTCGTCGGCCAGGCGCGTCCCCTTCACCCACCCGTGCCGTCCCGCCTCCAGCCCCCGGAACCCCTTCTGCCACGCAGAGCGGAACGTCCGCCCCACCGCCATGGTCTCCCCCACGGACTTCATCTGCACGCCGAGGGTGTCGTCGGACTCGGGGAACTTCTCGAAAGCGAAGCGGGGGATCTTCACGACCACGTAGTCCAGCACCGGCTCGAAGGAGGCGGGCGTGGTCTTCGTGATGTCGTTGGGAAGCTCGTCCAGGCGGTAGCCCACGGCCAGCTTGGCCCCCACCCGGGCGATGGGGAAGCCGGTGGCCTTGGAGGCCAGCGCCGAGGAGCGCGACACCCGCGGGTTCATCTCCACCACGAGCATGTCGCCGTTCTCGGGGTTCACGGCGAACTGGATGTTGCACCCCCCGGCCTCCACGCCGATCTCGCGGATGATGGCGATGGAGGCATCCCGCATCTTCTGGTACTCGACGTCCGTGAGCGTCTGCGCCGGAGCCACCGTGATGGAGTCGCCGGTGTGCACGCCCATGGCGTCGAAGTTCTCGATGGAGCAGACGATGATGACGTTGTCCGCACCGTCGCGCACCACCTCGAGCTCGTACTCCTTCCACCCGATGACCGAGCGGTCGATGAGCACCTCGCCGATGGGGGACGCGTCGATCCCCTTCTTCACCGCGACCTCGAACTCCTCGCGGTTGTAGGCGATGCCGCCCCCGGTGCCGCCGAGCGTGAACGAGGGGCGGATGATGGCCGGGTACCCGGTGTCCTCGACGATGCCGAGGCCGTCGTCCACGGTGCGGGCGAAGCCTCCGTGGGGGACATGGAGCCCGATGCGGTGCATGGCCGCGGTGAAGTGCTCACGGTCTTCGGCCATCTCGATGGAGCGCTCGTTGGCGCCGATGAGCTCCACCCCGTGCTTCTCGAGCACGCCGCTCCGGTGCAGCTCCATGGCCAGGTTCAGCGCCGTCTGCCCACCCATGGTGGGGAGGAGCGCGTCGGGCTTCTCCCGCTCGATGACCTTCTCCACCCACTCGGCCGTGAGCGGCTCGATGTAGGTCCGGTCCGCAAGGTCCGGGTCGGTCATGATGGTGGCGGGATTGGAGTTCACCAGGACGACCCGGTATCCCTCCTCCTTCAGGGCGCGCACCGCCTGGGTCCCGGAATAGTCGAACTCGCAGGCCTGGCCGATGATGATGGGCCCGGAGCCGAGGATCAGGATCGTCTCGAGGTCGTCGCGTCGGGGCAAGGGAGGAGCCGTTGACGGGCTGTGGGGCGGGCGTCCGGGGGCATCCCCGCCCACGGGCCGCACAAAGGTGGCGCAAGCCCGGGGGGGGAGCAAGCCGATGCCGGACGCGGAAAACCACGGCCTAGCGTTCGATGCGCACCTTCAGCCCGGCCGCCGACGCGGCGGCGTTCGTGGGCGACGACGCCGTGATCGCCACCACCGACGGCATGTCGCCCGCCCGGTCCAGGAGCTCGATCCCGAAGGGGATCTCGGTGGCGCCGGCGGAGCTCACCAGGATGACCCGGTGTCTCTGGCTCCCCGCGCCCCCCACCGCGCCGAAGACCTGCGTCGTGCCCCGCGCCTCGAAGCCCGTGATCCCCGCCCCCGTGAACTCCAGCACCACGGCGCCCAGGGGCTGGGGCGACGTCACCCTGGCGGAGAGGACGCCCGGACCCTCGGGGCCCGAGTCGCACGCCGCGAGTGAGAGGGCCGCGGACAGGGCGAGCCCCGACGCGAGCCTGCGCCGCGCGCTCATCGCCGCACCTCCGGCTTGCCGGTCGGGAGGACGGGGACGACCACCGTCCGGGGAGCCGCCAGCGCCCGCATGGGCGCGGTGAGGGCGAGGCCG
>JBFYZE010000321.1:0-4285 GCA_041309665.1 Gemmatimonadales bacterium
CAGGAGCCCGAAGAGCCCGGCGATCAGCGCGGCCAGGGCGGGCTCAACGCTCACCGTGCACCTCCCGCGTGAGGGCATAGAGGAGGATGGCACCCGCCACTCCGGCGTTCAGCGACTCGGCGGGACCGGGCATGGGGATGCGCACCGAGCGGCGTGCCACCGCGCGGAGCGCCTCCCGGACGCCCGCGCCCTCGTTCCCCACGGCCAGGGCCCAGCTGGCCTGGAACGGCAGGGCGGCCACGTCGGTGCCGGACGCCTCCGCCACGAGGACCGGGATGCCGGCGAGGGACAGGTGCTCGAGCGCCGCTTCGGCCCCGGTCTGGAGCACGGGGGTCCTGAACACCATCCCCGCCGAGGCCCTCACGGCCTTGGGTCCCCACGGATCCGCGGTGCCGTCCAGCGCCACCACCCCGTCCACCCGGAAGGCGGTGGAGGCGCGGACGAGCGTGCCCACGTTGCCCGGGTCTTGGACCGCGTCCAGCACGAGGTAGCGCCCCCCCCTCACCATGGCCGGATCACCCCGCGACGGCTGGCGGAACACGACCAGGACGCCCTGGGGGCGCTCGGTGTCGGCCAGCGCGTCCAGCTCCGCGTCGCCCACCCTCTCCACGTCGCCGACGCGCGCGCGCAGCGTCGCCAGCAGGTCGGCACCCCACGCCAGCGTCTCCAGGCGCGGCGACACCACCGCGAACTCCGGCTCCGCCCCGGCCTTCAGGGCCTCGCCCACGGAGCGGATCCCTTCGGCGAGGACCAGCCCCTCGCGCTCCCGGGTCTTCCGGTGCCGGAGGCGGCCGACGATGTGGGTGCGCCGCTGGCTCAGGCTCATCGCATCCCCCACCTTTCCGGGGTCGCGCGACTCCCACCCGAACGGAGCACCCCATGGCAGAGCCACGTCCCATCGCGCTCACCATCGCCGGAAGCGACAGCGGGGGGGGCGCCGGCATCCAGGCGGACCTGAAGACCTTCCAGGCCTTCGGCGTCTTCGGCACCAGCGCCATCACGGCCATCACGGCGCAGAACACGCTCGGCGTGACGGCGGTCCACGCGGTCCCGCTGGACGTGGTGCGCGCCCAGATCGACGCGGTCGTCACCGACCTTCCGCCGGCGGCCCTCAAGACCGGGATGCTGGCCACCGCCGATCTGGTCCGCACCGTGGCGGCCGCCATCCGCGGCCACGGTCTCACGCGCTACGTGCTCGATCCGGTCATGGTGTCCACCAGCGGGCATCGCCTCCTGGACGCCGACGCCGAGGCCACGCTGGCGCGGGAGCTCCTCCCGCTGGCGGCGCTGGTGACCCCCAACCTGCACGAGGCGCGCATCCTCACCGGGAGGGAGGTGGCGTCCCTGGAGGACATGCGGGTTGCCGCGCAGGCGCTGGTGGGCATGGGCGCGGGGGCCGCGCTGCTCAAGGGCGGCCACCTGGACGGGGACGCGGTGGACCTGCTCTGGGACGGCGCGGAGGAGCGCATCTGGCGCAAGCCGCGCCTCGCGACGCGCCACACCCACGGCACCGGTTGCACGCTCTCGGCCGCGGTGGCGGCGGGGCTGGCCAGGGGCCTCCCCCTCGCCGACGCCACCGACCGGGCGGTGCGCTGGGTCGCCAAGGCCATCGAGACGGCCCCGGGGCTGGGCGCCGGACACGGACCCGTGAATCACTTCTTCCCCACGGAGTGATCCCGCGCCGGGAGCCGGCGGACCACGCCTTCGAGGAGGGCGCCGACCTTCTGTCCGGCGGTGCGACCCACCGCCATGACGTCGGCATGGGAAAGGGGCTCGGCCGAAAGTCCCGTGCCCTTGTTCGTGACCATGCTCAGCCCCATGCAGCGCATCCCGCGGGCGCGAGCCACCAGCACCTCGGGCACCGTGGACATGCCGGTCACGTCCGCACCCAGCGTGCGGAGCATGCGGATCTCCGCAGCGGTCTCGTACGCCGGACCGGTGAGCGCAGCATAGACGCCGCGGCGCAACTCGATGCCCAGCTCCCCCGCCACGGCCAGCGCCAGCTCGGCGAGGTCGGCGTCGTACGGCTCGGTCATGTCCGGGAATCGGACCTCGCCCTCGGCCACCGGGCCGAAGAGGGGCGAGCGGGACATGAGGTTCAGGTGGTCGTCCAGGAGCACCAGGTCCCCGGGCTCCAGCGCCGGGTCCACGCCCCCTGCGGCGTTGGTGAGCAGGAGGGTGCTCACGCCCAGCGCGGCGGAGAGCCGCACCGGCGCGGCCACCACCTCCTCCGGGTGTCCCTCGTAGACGTGGTAACGCCCCGCCTGCACGAGCACGTACCGACCGCCCAGGCGCCCGGCCACGAAGCGCCCGGCGTGGCCCGCGACGCCGGCGGCGGGGAAGCCGGGAAGCTCCACGAAGGGGACGGACACCGGGTCCTCCACCGCTTCCACCACCTGCCCCAGCCCCGATCCGAGCACCAGCGTGGCGACGGGGGCCGCGGACAGCTTCGCTCCCAGGAGCGCGGCGGCCTTCGCGATGTCGGGCGTCATGGACATGGCGTGGCCGTGCTCAGAGGATCATCCCGGCGATCGTGGCGGTCATGAACGCGGCGAGCGTCCCCCCGATCATGGCCCGTAGCCCGAGCCGGGAGAGGTCGTGGCGGCGGGACGGAGCCATGCCGCCGATGCCCCCGAGCTGGATGGCGATGGACGAGAAGTTGGCGAACCCGCACAGCGCGTAGGTCACGATGACGACGGAGCGGGGCTGGAGCGTGACCCCGCTGTCCGCCTGCATCAGGCCGGCGAGCTGGAGGTACGCGACGAACTCGTTGAGGACCGTCTTCACGCCCATGAGCGATCCCACCACGGGCGCGTCGGCCCAGCTCACGCCCATGAGCCAGGCCAGCGGAGCCAGGAGCCAGCCCATGAGGCGCTCCAGGCTCAGCCCCTCGAAGCCCGCCAACGCCCCGGCCCACCCCAGGAACCCGTTCAGGAGGGAGATGATCGCCACGAAGGCCAGGAGCATGGCGCCCACGTTGAGCGCAAGGAAGAGACCCT
Source organism: Gemmatimonadales bacterium (assembly GCA_041309665.1). Taxonomy (GTDB): domain Bacteria; phylum Gemmatimonadota; class Gemmatimonadetes; order Longimicrobiales; family Gaopeijiaceae; genus SZUA-318. The sequence goes on from JBFYZE010000321.1 coordinate 3,000, forward strand.
CCGAGGCACCCCGGGACGCGGCGTCGATGACGTTCACGTCCGGGCGCTCCACGCTCACCTCGAGGGTGTCGGCGGTCTCGGGCCGTTCCGTCTCCGGGACCATGAGCTTGGCGCACACGAGCGCCGCCGGCGCCGACATGACCGACGCCGCCATGAGGTGGCCGGCGATGTCCGGGAAGTGCGTCAGGAGCATCCCCACGTACGCCGCCATGACGCCGCCCGCCACCGTCGCGAAGCCGGCGGTCATCACCGCCATGAGCTCCGAGTTCGTCATGCGCGCGACGAAGGGCTTGATGAGGAGGGGGGCCTCGGTCTGGCCGACGAAGATGTTCCCGGCGGCGGAGAGCGTCTCGGCGCCGGAGGTCTTCATGGTGCGCTGCATCACCCAGGCCATCCCCTTCACGACCCTCTGCATGACGCCCAGGTGGTAGAGCAGCGTCATGAGCGACGAGAAGAAGATGATCGTGGGGAGCACGGTGAAGGCGAAGTACGCCCCCGTGTTGGCCACCTGCCCCGGGGCCGCAGTGAAGCCGCCGTTCCCCGCCTCGCCGGCGCCGACCGGGACGTTGTTGTGGACCAGGTTACCGAACACGAAGCTGGCCCCGTCCACGGTGAAGCCCAGGAGGGCCACCACCAGGGTGTTCAGCGTGGCGAAGATCTGGACACCCAGCGCGGTCTTCAGGATGAAGAGCGCGAACACGAGCTGGAGGCCGATGCCCCAGAGCACCACTCTCCACGGGATCCTCGACCGGTCCCGGGAGAGGGCCCAGGCCAAGCCCGTGAGAGCCACGAGGCCCAGCAGGGAGCGCAGCCGCGGGAGGAGGGGCGTGCCCAGGGAGCCCCGGGGCACGAACACGCCCGGCCCCTGGGTGACGGCGGTGACGGAAGCGACGGGCTCGGCCGCCCCCGCCGCATCGGCCCTCAGGGCCGTCCACGCCCCCACCACGAGGAGGACCGCACACAGGGTCCAGAGCGCAGCGAGCACGGGCCGGGGGCGCGTCATGCGGGGAGTCCTGGTGGGTCGTGGGCCACCCGCGCCGGGGCGCGGAGGAACGGAGCAATATCGAGCGCCCGGGCGCTCACCACCAGCCGCCCCGACCCCGCCCACGTGGCCGGCGTACGCCACGCCCCACCGTGGGCACCCCGGAGCCCTCGGGGCTGAATGGCAGTCCCGCGCCGACACCGATCCAGCCCTTTGCGTGCCATAATGGCAGACGCGGCCGAATTCCCGCCGTATTGGCTGGCTTTTCGCCCTCAGCCCAGGCATGCGGATTGCACGCTCCGTG
>JBFYZE010000322.1:0-2785 GCA_041309665.1 Gemmatimonadales bacterium
CGGCTCCGCCACCGGTCGGGCTCCGGGCCGAGGTACGCGAGCTGGTCCGCGGCGCCGCGGAAGAACGCGGGCACGTCGGCGGGGAGCGTCTCGGCGGCGGCGCGGCTCGCCATCTGGTGGCCGTCGGAGCCCCAGCGCACCGGGGGCGTGGGGGACGTGGAGGCTACGAGGGCCAGGGCGAGGGCGAGAGAGATGGTCATGGGGCTCGAGGGGGCGAGTGGAAGGGCGACGTCCGCAAAGATAGAATAGCGGAGCCGTGACATCCTCCCCCCCCGGTGCGATGAACCCGCAGCCCCCACCCCGGACCCGACCGTGAAGCGCGTCATCGGACGCACCGCGCTCATCACCGGGGGAGGGCGCGGGATCGGCGCCGCCACCGCCCTGGCGCTGGCCAAGGCCGGCGTGTCGGTGGCCGTGGTGGCGCGCAACGAGGAGCAGGTGGTGGAGGTGGCCGCGCGCCTCCGGCAGAAGAGATACGAGGCTTTCGCGTTCCGCTGCGACGTGACCAACTCCCGGGAGGTGCGGGAGGTGGCCATGGCCGCCCGGGAGGCCATGGGGCGAGTGGACATCCTCGTGAACAACGCGGGCACGGCCACCTCGGGCCCCCTCGCCATGGTCACGCTGGAGGAGTGGAACCACGTCATGGCGGTGAACGTCACCGGCACCTTCCTCTTCACCAAGGCGCTCCTCCCGGACATGGTGGAGCGGGGGTGGGGGCGGGTGGTGAACGTGGCGGCCCTGTCCGGGCTGCGCGGGACGCGGTACGTGTCCGCGTACACGGCTTCCAAGCACGCCGTGGTCGGATTCACCCGGGCCGTTGCGGCGGAGGTGGCGGGCACGGGGGTCACGGTGAACGCCATCTGTCCGGGGTACGTGAACACGCCGCTGACGCAGGAGACGGTGGCGCGCATCGTGGAGCGCACCGGGCGGAGCTTCCAGGACGCGCTGGCGACCCTCCTCCACCAGACCGGTCAGTTCCGCCTCATCCCCCCGACGGAGGTGGCCGACGCCATCGTCCAACTCTGCCGGCAGGAGTCGGCGGACGTGAACGGCGAGGCCATCCCCATGGACGGCGGCGGCCTGGACATCTGAAGCATCGGCCGGGCGTATGTCGTCGTGAGGCCGAGGCCTCCGACGCGGATCTTGTTCCCGCGTGGGGGGTGAGCATACCGTGCTTCGAGAACCCTCCCGCTCTCCGGAGATCCGCGTGGTCGATCCGGCCCGCTCCGCATGCACCGTCCTCGTCGCCCTGGCCCTGGCCGTGGTCGCCGGGGAGGTGCGTGCTCAGCAGACACAAGCCCCCGCCACGGTCCGCGTCACGGGGAGGGTGCGCGACGCCACGTCGGGCGAGGCGGTGCCCCAGGCGCGGGTGTGGCTCATGGTGGGTGGAGCCGCTCAGGCCCGGATCGTCTGGTCGGGGATCGCAGAGGACAACGGCTCGTGGACCTCGGCGCCCCTGGTGCCGGGCCCCATGGACCTCCACGTGGAGGCGTTCGGCTACCGGACCGCCGCGGCACCCGTGGAGACGCTGCGGGGGATGGAGGTGTTCGTGAGCGTGGACCTGGTGCCGGAGCCGCTGGAGATGGAGCCCCTGGTCGTGGTGTCGAGCCGACGCTCGCGCCTGGACACGTCCGGGTTCAACCAGCGGCGCATGCAGGGCCAGGGGTCGAGCATCACCCGGCAGGAGTTCGAGCGCAGGAACCCCGCGCGTCCCTCCGACGTCTTCCGGCTCCTCCCGGGCGTGTCCGTGGGGCCCGGACGCAGAGGGAACGCGGGCCTCCTCCGCTACCGGGGGTGCTCCCCGGACCTGGTGCTCGACGGGGTTCCCCTCGTGAGCGGCACCGCCGTGGACGACATCCTCTCGGTGATGGACATCGAGGCGGTGGAGGTCCAGTCCGGGGTGCTCTTCCCGTCACGGGGGATGGGTTCGTCGTGCGGGACGGTGATGATCTGGACCCGGGAGGGGAACCGCTCGGAAGCGGGACGCCCCATGACCTGGCGGCGCGCGGGGGTCGTAGCCGGCTTTGTCCTCCTGGCCATCCTGCTGACCCGCTGAGGGGGGAGCCCCGGCGCTATCCCTCCGCAGGCGGGTGGAGCGCGGCGGCGTCGCCCACGCGCACCTCGCCCGAGTCCAGGACGATGCCGAAGGCGCCACCCCTCCACTCCGGGTCGAGGGCCGCGGTGAGTCCCGGGCACTGCTCGTCCATGCGGTAGCAGGGGCGGGTCTCCCCCTGGAGGAGGATGCGCACGCCGCCCAGCGTGAGGACGTGGCCACAGGTCTCGGCCAGGCGGATCCCGCTGACCATGAAGTTGGCGCGGCGCATGATGGGCTGGGCGTCGGGGAGTGTCTCCCGGAGGAGGTCGAACACCTCGCGCTCGATGACGGTCACCTGGCGCTTTCCGCCCTGGTTGGCGTTCCCCACGATCCCCTTGTCGGCCACCAGCGCGGCGCTCCCGGCCGGGTCCATGGGACCCCTGCGCATGCGCTTGATCCAGATCGCCTCGACGCGTCCTGCTCCGCTCATCGCTGCCTCGTCTCCGGTCCGGGGGTAAGTCCCTGGAAGGATAGGCAGGGCGACCCCGTCCGTGCTACGTTGAACGCCTCCGCACACCCGGCCTGGAGGCTCCCACGGCGCTTCTGCTCCACGTCGAGCTCGTGTACGACCCGGGCTGCCCCCATGTGGGCGCGGCGCGCTCCCTGCTCAGCCGCGCGCTGAGGGAGGCGGGCGCGCCGGCGGTGTGGACGGAGTGGTGCACCGACGACCCGGCGTGCCCCGAGAGCCAT
>JBFYZE010000323.1:0-9094 GCA_041309665.1 Gemmatimonadales bacterium
GCGTAGTCCGGGGAATCCCGTTCCGTGGCCGGGAAGATCCCGAGGGTGTCGAACGTCCCGTCCAAGGTGGCGGAGGAGGCAATCAGACCAGTCTGTCGCCACGGGGGACCGGGGGTGGGCGGACCGAGTCGAGAAAGCCCCGGGGCCTTGGCGACCGCCGCGGGTGCCGGTGTCCGTTGACCGTTCGGGAAGAACTCCCCTCGAGGCGTCTCGGAGATTCCAGCGAAGGGGTGCGTACCGGTTCGCCTCCGTGATGGACAGGGGAAGCTGAACGGACGACCTTGTAGTGCGGACCTCCGCCACCCTGAGCTGTCTCCTGCCAACCCAGCCCGCCGTGCCCACCATCCCCGCCTACGAACGCGATCCGCGCCTGACCCGACTGGAGACGGACGTGGTCTCGGCAGGGGAAGACGGGGGCCGTCCCTGGGTGGTGCTGGCCGACACGATCCTCTATCCCGAAGGGGGCGGACAGCCCGCGGACCGGGGAACGGTGGAGGGCGTGCCCGTCCTGGACGTGCGGAAGACGGAGGGCGCCGTTCGCCACACCCTGGGCGGCCCCGCGCCCTCGGGCCGGGTGCGGGTGGAGCTGGATTGGGAGCGCCGCTTCGACCACATGCAGCAGCACACGGCCCAGCACCTTCTCACGGCGGTGGCCGACCGGCGCTTCGGGTGGCGCACCACCGCGTTCCACCTGGGCATCCAGGTCTCGGACGTCGAGCTGGGTACCCCCTCCCTGAGTCCCTTCCAGCTCGCGGAGCTGGAGGAGGCCGTGGCAGCCGAGATCCGTGCGGCCCGCCCGGTGTCGGCCCGGCGGGTGAGCCCGGCGGAGTACGCGGGTCTCGCGGCGCGGTCCCGGGGGCTCCCCGAGGGTCACGCCGGGGACGTCCGCCTGGTGGAGATCGCCGGCCTGGACCTGAGCACGTGCGGGGGAACCCACCTGGGCAACACCGCCGAGATGGAGGCCCTCAAGCTGCTGGGCACCGAGAGCATGCGGGGGGGAACGCGCCTTTTCTGGGTGGCGGGCAGGAGGCTCAGGCGCCTGCACCAGGCGCACCACGAGCGCAATGCCCGCCTCCGGGCGCTCCTGGGCGCCTCCGACGAGGAGATGGCGGCGCGTATGGCCGCCAGGCTGGAGCAGCTCAAGAAGGCCGAGCGCGCCCTCCGGAAGCTGGAGGAGGAGCTGGCCGTGGCCCTGGCGGCGGGGCTGGCGACGGGGACGGGTGGCCCAGTGGTGGCGGCCCACTGGCCTGAGCGCAGCCTCCCGTTCCTCCAGCGGGTGGCCCGGGAGGCGGCAGGGCGTGCACCGCATCTCGTGATCCTGCTCACCTCCGGAGAGGGAGGGGAGGGGGCGTTCGTGCTGTGCGCCGGCGAGGCGGCGGCCCTGGAGGTGACGGCGGCGGGTCCGCAGGTGGCGGAGGTGCTGGGGGGTCGGGGGGGGGGCTCGGGCCGGATCTTCCAGGGGAGGGTGAGCCGGGTCTCGTCGCGCGCGGAGGCGGCCCGCCTGCTGGAAGGGCTCCTCGCCTCCCGTCCGCTCACTCCGACTTGATCGCCGCCGCCGGCTCGATGGCCAACGCCCGCCGAACCGGCACCAGGCACGCCGCGAGACCCGCCCCGAGCAGGAGGGTGGAGACGATCACCAGCGAGCGGGGGCCTTCGTCCGCCACCCCGTCCCACAGGACGGGCACCGCGATCAGGCCTCCCAGGGCCACCCCGGCCAGGAGCTGGACGGCGACCCTCCCGAAGACGACGCTCACGATCCGGGCGCGCGGGGCTCCCACCGCGGTGCGGATGGCGATCTCGCGGGTACGCCGCGACACGGTGAAGGACATGAGCGAATAGATGCCCGCTACCGAGAGCATGAGCACGATGGCGGCGGCGGCCATGAAGATCGACGCGCCCATGCGCTCACCCCTGCGCACGGGCGCCCATGCGTCCGCCGCGGTGCCGACCTCGGAGAGGCGGAGCGTGGGGTCCACCGCGGCGACCATCCCGTAGAGACGGCTGCCCAGCGCGCCCGACCCGGGCCTGATGTGCACAAAGAGCTGGGTCGCCGGGGCCTGCGGCATGCCGACGAGCCCCACGGCCCGGGGGCTCACCGGCGCCCACTCCAGCGGCGCGTAGATGACCGGGTGGGTGCCGGGGCCGAACGCGTCGATTTCGGGGTTGCGCACGACGCCCACAACCACGACCGAGGTGCCGGAGGCCGGGGTCTCGACGATGGACTCCTCGTCGTCGGGGTCGCGCTCCGGGAAGCGGAGCTGCCCGCCCACCGGGTTCCGCCCGCCGAGGACGGTTTGGACGAACGCCTCGTTCACGACCACCGACCGGGACTCCCGGGTAAAGTCGGCCGGTCCGAGCGGCTGGCCCGCGACCAGGGTGGCGTTCATCAGGTCGAGGTACCACCGGTCGATCAGGAGAATGCGTGAGCGCCCGCTGAGCGGCAGGCCGGAGCCGTCGCCCACGAATTCGACCGGCGCAAGGATGTGGTTCATGGCCGAGAGCCCGCTCGCCAGCGCCACGCCCCGCACGGCCGGGTCGTCGGCCATGCGCTCCCTCACCTCCTCGAAGAGCTGCCGCGAGCGCTCCAGGAACTCCGTCCGCTCCTCGGGCGTGCGGGGGGGCACGGCCGGGTCCCGTCCGAGTTGGGCGGTGACGTACTCGTCCGCCGGGAAGGTGACCGTCACCCGCTCCCCGAAGGCCGTGCCGGCCAGGGAGACCGCGAGGGGGAGGAACGCCACCGAGAGGGCGACCTGGAGGACGATCACGACCGTCCACATGCCGCCGAAGCGGAGGCCCCCACCCCCTCCGGACGAGAGCTGGCCCAGCCGGGGCTGCACCGCGCCCCCCGTGGCCTTGAGCGCCGGCACCACACCGATCATCAGCGCCCCGACGAACGCGAGGACGATCGCGTACACCACCGTGGTGGGGGAGAGGGCGTCGTTCCACCCGAACGGCGGTTGGGGCGCCTGCTGGATGGTGAAGAAGAGGCGGCCGATGCGGCCGAGCGCCAACCGCGCCAACGCCATCCCCAGCAGGGTCGAGCCGCCCACCAGCACGAGCGCCTCGGCGAAGAGCTGGAGCACGATGCGCCGGCGCGTGGCTCCCAGCGCCGTTCGCACCGCGATCTCGCCCTCGCGCATCACCGTGCGCGCGAACACGAGGGTCGCCACGTTCGCGACGGCGACGACCAGCAGGAAGATGAACAGGAGGCGCACGCCCGAGAGGAGTAACAACGACTGGGCGTCCGTGGCGCGACGGGCGAACCCGACGACCTGGGGCCGGAGGCGTCCGTAGACCTCGGGGAAGTCGGCGGCGGCGCGGCGGCCCGCGATGTCCAGCTCGGCCTGAGCGGACTTCAGGGTCGCGCCCGGCGCCAGGCGCGCGAACAAGGCCGCGCGGGGCGCCGATTCCGGCCGGATGTCGGCCGGGTCGCGGCGCAGCGGTACCCACGCGTTCTGCATCTGCGGGAAACCGTACCCCTCCGGCATGACCCCCACCACCGTGGTGGGCGTCCCCCCGAGCTGGACCGTGCGCCCGATCGGGTCAGGATCGCCGCCCAGGAGCGTCTGCCACGCGCCGTGGCCCAGCACCACCACGGGCGGTGCCTCAGGGCGCTCATCGGACTCGATGAGGAATCTCCCCAGGTAGGGGGGGACCCGGGTCAGCCGGAACGCGGACGCGCTGATGCGGGCAAGGCTCACCGTGCCGGCCTCCCCGCGGTCGCTCAGGAGGCCCTGCTCCATGGTTGCATAGGCGCCCAGGTCCTGGAGCGAGGTGACCGACCCCCGCCACACCTCCAGGTCGTGGAGCGACGCCGCAACCGACCCGCCGGCCTCGGAATCGATATGATAGAGGCGGACGATCCGGTGGCCCTCCTCGAGGGGCAGCTCCGGGGCGAGGAGGTCCCGCACGAACTCGGAAGCGCCCACTCCGATGGCGGTGGCGACCGTGATGGCAATGCCGCCGACCAGGGTCAGCATCGGGTACTTGACCAACATCCGCAGGCCGAGCTTCAGCTCGAGGCCCATGGAGGAGCCCCTGAAGGAGAGCGCGTCCCCGAGCCGTTCCGCGGCGAAGCGGCTGGAGATCGCCAGCACCTGGCCGGCATACCAGAGGCGGGTACCGGCCGCTCCGCTTCGGCTCCACCGGCCACGATAGACCTCGTCGAGGTCCCCCACGATGCCGTCCCGGACCTCGGCCGGGAGCGAACGCTCCAGGAGCCTCCGGAGGAGGGCGGGCGGGGAAGCGCTCATGAGGCACCCTCCACGAATCCTGGGTCCAGATCGCCCCACATGGACTCCATCGCGCGCCGTGACTCGCGGAGAAGGTCGATTCCCTCCGGCCTGACCCGAACACACCGTCGGGCCTTCCCGCCGCGCTCGCCGGTCGGCTCGCTCATCCAGGAAGCGATGACCCCTCGGTCCTCCAGGCGGCGTAGCGTCACGTAGACCGCGGCCCGGGAGACCGTCCGGCCCGTGCGCCGCTCGATCTCCTCCACGATGGGCACCCCGTACGCCTCCCCCTTCACATGGAGGATGGCCAGCAGCACCATCTGTTCGAACTCCCCCAGTCCCTGCGGCATCGGATTCCCCCGTCCATGACCCCATAAAAGTATACGATGTCAGCATAACGGGGGTCCACGGGACCGTCAACCCGCCCGGGGGATGCCCTGAGTGGTGGGGGAGGGGGCGCGTCCGCCCCCTTCCTCAGTAGCCCCGGGCTTCCCCGTTGTGGCGGGGATCGGCGACCGCGATCCAGCGCCCGCCCTGGCGCGTGATCATGTAGATCCGCGCGTAGCCGGGCGAGAGCGCCGTCGGCTCCCATCCCATCCGCCGCGCCTCCTCGAGGGCGCCGGCGGAGAACCCGTTCTCCATCTCGATCCGGGCCGAGGCGGGCTCGGAGAAGAGCCTGGGCATGCGCACGGCGTCCAGGGGATCCATTCCGTAGTCCAGCACGTAGACGATCGTCTGGACGATGGTGGGCTGGATCAGCCCTCCGCCGGGAGCCCCGACCACCATCTCCACCCGGCCGTCGTTCAGGATCACGGTGGGCGCGATGGTGGTGGAGCGGGTGCGCCAGCGCGAGAGGGAGGGGTCGCGCACGGTCACGGGAGTGAACTGGAAGCCCGAGTCGTTCAGGAAGAACCCGAGCACGCTTGCCCCCGACCCCCACACCGAGCTGTTGGTCTGCGTGAGCGCCACCGCGTTCCCCTCGGCGTCCACCACCGAGATATGGGTGGTCTCTCCACCCTCGGCGGCAGGCTCGGCGGCCCCGCGGGAGCGCGCTCCGCCCGGGAGGGCCGGCGTCGGCCCGTAGGGGGCCAGCGCCGCGCAGGCTGGTGGGGGCGGAGCCGTCTCGTGGCGGAGCGCGTCGCCCGGGGGAACCGGCGCCGTGACCGTGCCCTTGCCCACCAGCGCGGAGCGTTCGCGCAGGTATCCCTCCGAGACCCGGCCCGCTGCCGCCATGGGCGCCCAGTTCGGATCCCCGTTGCCCCGGTTGTCGGCGATCCCCACCCGGAGCGCCGAGGCCAGGACGTCCAGCGCCCGCGCCGACCGCGTCGGGAGCTCCAGGGAGGGGAGGTCGAAGGGCTCCAGCAGCTTCAGCGTCTGGAGCACCTGCGCGCCGCTCTGGGGCGGGGGAGCGGAGAGGAGAACGCGCCCCCGGTACTCGGCGCACACCGGGCGTTCCCACTGCACCGGGTAGCCGGCCAGGTCGGCCACCGTCGCCGGGTTGCCGGCGGCATTGAGTGCCTCCACCAGGTTCCTCGCGGTCTCACCCCGGTAGAACCCGTCGGCCCCCTCTGCGGCCACGCGCCGGAGCACGGCGGCGAGCTCGGGGCTCCGGTACCGGTCCCCGGGGGCGAGCGGCTCCCCCCCGGGCATGAGCAGGCGCTGGGAGGCCTCGAAGCGCGAGATCTTCTCCCGCGCGGAGAGGATGAACTCGGCCATGACCTGGTTCACCGGGAACCCCTCCTCGGCCAGGCGGATGGCCGGCGCCAGCACCTGCTCCCGGGGGAGCCGGCCGTAGCGCTCGTGCGCCGCCAGGAGCCCCGCCACGTGGCCCGGGATTCCCACGACGCGCAGGTCGGCCGGTCCGGCGCGCTGGACGGGGATGCGGCCGGACTCGAAGGCCGCGGCCCAGGTGTCGGCGTTCTGCGCCGCGTAGAAGTCGAGGTACTCCGCCCGCCCCTCCTTCTGAAGCCAGATCGTCATGGCGCCGCTTCCGCCCACGCCGGACATGTACGGCTCCGCGACGCCCACCGCGAAGGCGGTGGCCACCGCCGCGTCCACGGCATTGCCACCGGCTTGCAGCATGGCGAGCCCCGCCTCGCTGGCGAAGGGACTGGCGGAGGAGACGGCTCCGTGCTCGGCCACGACGCGGCGCCCGGCGTCGGGAGGGGCCGTGGCAGGCACGCTCCCCGGCGAAGCGCAGGCGGCCAGGACGAGGGCGAGGGCGGGGGGTAGGGCACGGGACATCGGACCTCCGACGGGTGGGGCGGTGCGGGCGCCGGGCGCCGCCGGCCGGGCTTCGGCATCGAGCCCGGCCAAGGTAGAGCGGCAGGGCGGTCCTGACCATGGAGGGCGGAGGCCGCGGGCAGCGCGGCGCCCTCGGCCCGGCCGATCCTCACTCCACCCGCATCGCCGCCATGGGGTCCACCCGCGTGGCTTCGCGGGCGGGGGCCCAGGCGGCCAGGACCGCAACCAGCAGCACCGCCGCGCCCACCCCTCCGTAGGTGAGCGGGTCCAGGGGGCGCACCTCGAAGAGGAGGGAGGAGAGGAGGGAGGAGAGGGCGGCCGCCCCCGCCAACCCCAGGATCACCCCGGGCGCCACGGGGCGGAGCGCCTCCCGCACCACCATGGCGCGCACATGCCCCCGGTCGGCCCCCAGCGCGAGCCTGACGCCGATCTCCCGGGTGCGCCGGCGCACCGAGTAGGCGATCACGCCGTAGATCCCCACGGCCGCCAGGACCATGGCCCCGCCGGCGAAGAGGGAGAGGAGGAGGGCGAAGAACCCCGGCTGGGCCACGGCGCCGGCGAGGGCCGAGCGGGCGGGATAGAGGGAGCGGATCGCCTGGAGCGGATCGAGCTCCGCCATCGCCTCCCGGAAGGGCTCCACCAGCGCCAGGGGATCGCCGTCGGTGCGGATCACGAAGGCGAACACCCTGCGGGCGTTGATGCGGTCGTCGATGTAGATCATGGCCTGAGGGGGCGACGCCGGGTCGTCGTGCAGGACGTCTCCCACCACGGCCCGGATCGGCACGGGCGCGGGCCCTCCCACCTCCAGGCTCGCTCCCACGGCGGCCTCGGCGCTTCCGAACGCCTCCCGCGCCAGGCGCTCGTTGATGACCAGGGAGAGCTCCGGCGCCTCCTGCGGGGGCGAGCCCCGCAGCACCGGGATCCCCATGACGGTGAAGAAGTCCCGGTGGATGTTGAGCCCGCTCGCCCGGCGCTCGTCGCCGGGGCGGGGCGGCGGGTCTCCGGGCCGGGACCATACCAGTCCCTCCCCCATCCCCCGGGTGGGGAACTCCTTGGCGGTGGAGGCCCCGGTGACGCCCGGGATGGCCCGGACCCGCTCCAGGAGCTGATCGCGGAAGCCCAGGTACTCGGCCGCGGAGGAATAGCGTGCGCCGGAGACCACGACGTCCGCCACCAGGAGCCCATCGGGTTCGAATCCGGGGTCCACCGCGCGCAGCTCGGCGAAGCTCCGCATGAGGAGCCCGCCCCCCACCAGGAGCACCACCGCCAGCGCCACCTCGCCGAAGACCAGGGCCTCCCGAAGCCGCCCACCGTCCCCGCCCGCCATCCCCCGCTCCGCCGCGTGGAGCCGGGGGGCCCCCTTGCGGGCCAGGCGCGCGGCGGGAAGGAGACCGAAGAGAAGGCCGGTGAGGAGCGAAGCCCCCGCGGCGAACGCCAGGACCCGGGCGTCCACCGCCACGGCCGAGGCCTGCGGGATCAGCTCACCCGCTGCCGCCACCAGGCTCCGCACCATCCCCGCGGAGAGGAGCGCCCCCAGCGCGCCCCCCACCCCGCCCAGGAGGAGGCTCTCGGCGAGAAGCTGCCGGGCCAGGCGCCCGCCCCCCGCCCCCAGGGCGGCCCGCAGCGCCAGCTCCCGTGCCCGCGCCGTGCTCCGCGCCAGGAGGAGGTTGGCCACGTTCACGCACGCGATGAGGAGGACCAGGGCCACGGCGCCCGCCACCAGGAGGAGGGGGCGGCGCACCTCCCCCACCAGCGTCTCCCGGACGGGGAGGAGCTCCGCTGCCGTCATCCCCCCGTTGGTGTCGGGGAGGTCACGTGCCAGCGAGCGGGCCACGCCCGTCAGCTCCGCGGCCGCGGCGGCCGGTTCCTCCCCGGGACGCACCCGGCCCACCGCCTCGAAGGCCCGCACCTCCCGCCGACGCCAGGGGACGGAGGCCTGGGCGACGTTGGTCAGGAAGGTCCATAGCTCGGTCTCGGGGGAGGGAAAGGCGAACCCCGGCGGCATCACGCCCACGATGCGGAAGGGGCCCCCCTCGGTGTCCAGGGTACTCCCCACCACGGAGGGGTCGGCGCCGAAGCGCCGGCGCCAGAACCCGTGGGAGAGAACCACCACGCGGGGGTCGTCGTCCTGGGCGGAGGCGGGAAGGGTCCGGCCCAGGGCGGCGGCGGTGCCGAGCGCCTCGAAGAACCCGGCGGTAACGTAGGCTGTGGGCACCTCCTCGGGGGTCACCGCGCCTGGAACCACCATTCCCCCCAGAGTAGAGATGAAGCCTCCCAGCGCCACCAGGGAGGAGGAGCGGGTGCGCCAGTCCTCCAGGTCGGGGATGGACCAACCGCGGCGCCCCCCGCGCGCCCCCTCGGCCACGGGCCAGATGCGCACGACCCGGGCCTCGTCGGGGAAGGGGAGGGGGCGAAGGAGCACCGCGTCCACCACCGAGAAGACGGCCGTGGTGCCGCCGATCCCCAGGGCGAGGGTGACCAGCGCCGTCAGGGCAAACCCGGGGTTGCGCCTCCACTGCCGGAGCGCCAGGCGGGCGTCCCGGGCACCCTCCGCCGTCCAGCGTCCCAGGCTCGCCCCCCAAGCCCCCCGGCTGCGTTCCCGCCGCACGGCGCGCGCC
>JBFYZE010000324.1:0-7448 GCA_041309665.1 Gemmatimonadales bacterium
GTGGCGTCCACCACCAGGTCCGCCTTCACGTCCCCGAGCCGGCCGACCGCCTCGATGCGGTCGCCGCGCAGGAGCACGTCCCCGAAGATCCAGGGGTTCCCCATCCCGTCGAGGAGCCGCCCGTTGCGGATGAGCACCGTGCCGTCCTGGGCGAGGGCGGGCTGCACCATTAGGCAGGCGAGAGCCAGGACGCTCAGCGCGCGTCGGATCATGTCGTGTTCTCCTCGGAGCGGCCCCAGGGGGGGCGGGCCGCGGATCTGGTGAGCCGTCAGCGGCGTGGGCCGCCGGCGGCGCTCTCGCTCCATCGGGGCTCGCCGACGCCGCGGAACGAGCGGGGCGCCAGGAGCCGGACGGCGTTCAAGCGGGCGAAGTACGAAGCCTCTCGCAAAGTAACCTCGTATCCCAGGGCCGACAGGACCCGGAGACCACCATCCCCGCCGAGGAGGAGGCGACGGAGTCCCAGGGCGGAAGGGCCCCTGTGCCCGGCCCCGCGCGCCGGACCGGCCGGCCTGCATGTTCGCAGATTATTCGCTGCTCCCGTGCGCCAGGAACACCCGCGCGTCCACGGCCTGCACCCCGCCCGGGTACACGAACAGGGGGTTCACCTCCACCTCCCCAACGTCCGGCCTCTCCAGGATGCAGCGGGCCACCGCACCCACGGCGGCCACCACCGCGTCCAGGTCGGCGGGGGCCCTCCCCCGCGCACCCGCCAGGAGCCCCCACGTTCGCAGCTCCCCCAGCATGGCCCGGATCTCGTGCTCCTCCACCGGAAGGACCCGGTGCGCCACGTCCCGCATCACCTCCACCCAGATCCCCCCGGCGCCCACCGTCAGGACCGGGCCCACGTCGGCGTCCCACACCGCGCCCACCAGGAGCTCCGCCAGGGGCGGCTCCAGCATGGGTGTCACCAGGGCCCCCAGGATCCGATCCTCCAGGCCGCGCTCCCGCAGCCAGCGCTCCGCACGCTCCCGGAGGGCCCGGAACGCCTCGGCAGCTCCCGCCGGCGACGCTACCCCCAGGGCCACCCCCCCGGCGTCGGTCTTATGGGCGATCGCCGGCGAGACCACCTTCATCGCCACCGTCCCGCCCAGCTTCTCCGCCGCCGCCGCCGCTTCCTCGGGCGTGGTGCACAGGAGCGCTGGCGGGAACGGGAGCCCCGCGTCGGCGAGGACGGACCGGGCCTCGGGCTCGGTGAGGGCGGTGCGGCCCTCGGCGCGCGCCTGCGCGAGCGACGCGTCCGGCCGCCACGGGGGCGAAGCCAGCATGCGCCCCCGCTTCCACGCCTCGCCGATGCACCGGCATGCCACCTCCAGCGACTCCACCACCGGGACCTTCTCCTCGCCCAGGCGCACCAGCGGGGGGCTCCGACGGGAGGCGTACATGGTGTGCACCACCAGGGGCTTCCGTGCGGAGCGCATCGCCGCCGGCATGGCCGCCGCGGCTCGCGCCTCGGCGGCCCCCAGCTCCTCGGCGAAGCGGATCCCGTACCCGCCGAAGAGCCCCACCAGCAGGACACCGCCCACGCCCTCGTCGCCGGCCAGGATCTCCAACGCCCTGGCGAACACCTCAGGGTCGGCGTCGGAGGCGCCGGCCAGGTCCACCGGGTTGGTCACGTTGGCCGCGCGCCCCAGGAGCGCGCGGAGCGCGTCCCGGGTCGCGGAGGAGAGCGTCGCCAGCGGCACGCCCATGTCGGCGAGGGCGTCGGAGGCCAGCGTTCCCTGCCCCCCTCCGTCGGAGAGGATCGCGATCCCCGCGTCCCCCCGCACCGCGGGCTGGTTGGCCAGCGTCTCGGCCAGGTGGAGGAACTCGTCGGTGCGGGTGACCTCCACCACGCCGGCCTGCCGGAGCCCGGCGCGGAGACGGTCGTGCTCTCCGGCCACCGAGCCCGTGTGCGAACGCGCGGCGGCCTGTCCCGTCTCGGAGCGCGCGCCCTTGAGCACCAGCACCGGCTTGACCCTCGACACGCGGGTGGCGACCTCCAGGAACGCGCGCGCGTCCTTGAATCCCTCCACGTAGCACAGGACCGCGCCCGTGCGCTCGTGGCCGCCCAGGAAGTCCAGGTACTCGTGGAAGCCCAGGTCCGTCTGGTTCCCCACCCCCACGCACACCGAGATCCCCTCCCGGGACTTGTCGGTGACCTCGTTCATGAGCGCCAGCGCCATGTTCCCCGACTGCACGAGGAGGGAGAGCGTTCCGGCCCGCACCCCCCGCGCCCCGATGAGGTTCAGGCCCAGCGGGAGGTTGAGGATCCCGGAGGTATTGGGCCCCACCACCCGGATCCCCCGCTCCCGCGACG
Organism: Gemmatimonadales bacterium; assembly: GCA_041309665.1. Taxonomy (GTDB): domain Bacteria; phylum Gemmatimonadota; class Gemmatimonadetes; order Longimicrobiales; family Gaopeijiaceae; genus SZUA-318. Next base: position 2,297 of record JBFYZE010000324.1, read on the forward strand.
CCTCCAGGAGGCGCCGCTCCAGCTCGGAGCCCTCAGCGCCCGACTCGCGGAACCCCACGGCCAGGACCACGGCCCCCCTCACACCACGCCGCCCGCACGCGTCGACCGCGCCGGGAACGGTGTGGGCGGGCGTGCACACCAGGGCCAGGTCGGGCACCGTGGGGGTGTCGTCCACCGACGGGTACACGGTGAACCCGAGGATCTCGCCCCCCTTGGGGTTCACCGGATAGACCGCGCCAGCGAACCCCGCGTCCCGGAGCGCCCTGAGTACCTGGAAGCCACGCTTCTTCGGGTCGTTGGACGCGCCGATGACCGCCACCGACCGGGGAGCCAGCACCGGCTCCAGCGCGTGGCGGCCGGTCTCGCCCGACCGGCCCGCGGCCGGCTCACTCACCGATGTACCGGGGCGGGCGCTTCTCGGCGAAGGCCTCGACCCCCTCCTTCCAGTCGCGGGTCCCGAAGACGTGCTCCAGGGCCTCCGCCTCCAGTCGCAGGGCGTCCTCCCGGGGCATGGTCCCCGCGGGCCCGATGAGGCGCTTGGCCCAGGCCATGGAGATGGGCGCCTTCTCGGCGAGGCGCCCGGCCAGAGCCAAGGACTCCTCCAGCACCTTGTCCGCGGGAACGGCCTTCCACGCGACGCCCATCCCCGCGGCTTCCTTCCCCAGGAAGAAATCTCCCAGGAGGATGAGCTCCCTGGCCTTCAGCGTGCCCACGCGCTCGGCCAGGGTGTAGACGGTTCCGCCCCCGACGAAGGTCCCGAGCCCGATCTCGGGGAAGCGGAGCTTGGCTTCCTCAGCCACCACCATGAAGTCGGACGAGAGGGCCATCTCCAGGCCGCCCCCGATGGCGTGACCGTTGACCGCCGCCACCACCGGCTTGGGACCGGTCTGGATGAGCCGGTTCACCTCCTGCGCGGTGCGCACGTACCGGCTCCGCTGCTCTCCCGTGGGAGGGCCCTCGCCGTGGGCCTTCAGGTCTGCGCCCACGCAGAACGCCCGCCCCTGCCCGGTGAGGACGACGCACCGGATGGACCGGTCGTCGGCGCTCGCCGCCAGCTCGGCGCGCAGGCGCTCGTACATGGGGAGGCTCACGGCGTTGAGGCGTTCCGGCCGGTTCAGCGTGAGCACGAGGATGGGCCCTTCACGCCGGGCGAGGACCGGCTCTTCGGATGCGCCCGTGGGCGACTCGGTGTCTTCGGACATGGTGCAGGCAACATACGGCGCGGGGAACGTACGCGCGCCCTCCGAACCCGGAGGAGCGAGGCGGGTACCGCAAGGCGCCCCCAACGTCCCCGTGAACGCCCCGGAGGCTCGATTCCATGCCCGCCCGACCCCCGCGCGCCGCCCGCGCCGCCGCCCTCCTCCTCGCCACCGTCCTCGCCCATCCCGCCGCCGCTCAGGAGCGCGCCGCCGACCTCCGGCCCGTCGCCTCCGTGGAGGGGATCACCGAGTACCGCCTGGACAACGGGCTGCAGGTGCTCCTCTTCCCCGACGCGTCCAAGCCCCAGGTCGTGGTGAACATCACCTACTTCGTCGGCTCACGGCACGAGGGGTACGGCGAGACGGGGATGGCGCACCTGCTGGAGCACCTCGTGTTCAAGGGGACGCCGACGCACCCCGACATCATGAAGGAGCTCACCGAGCGCGGGGCCCAGCCCAACGGGAGCACCTCCTTCGACCGCACGAACTATTTCGAGATCCTCCCCGCCTCCGACGACAACCTCAGGTGGGCCCTGGGCCTCGAGGCCGACCGCATGGTCAACTCCTTCATCGCGAAGAAGGACCTGGACTCCGAGATGACGGTGGTGCGCAACGAGATGGAGGAGGGCGAGAACAACCCCTTCGGCATCCTCTTCGAGCGCGTCCTCTCCACCCAGTACCTCTGGCACAACTACGGCAAGAGCACCATCGGCGCCCGGGCCGACGTGGAGAACGTGCCCATCGAGCGGCTGCAGGCGTTCTACCGGAAGTACTACCAGCCGGACAACGCCATGCTCGTCGTCGCGGGCAACTTCGACCCGGCGAGGGCTCTGGAGATGGTGGTGGAGACCTTCGGGGCCGTCCCGCGTCCCGAGCGCTCGGGCGACGCCACCCTCTATCCCACGTACACGCGTGAGCCGGCGCAGGACGGGGAGCGCATGGTCACGCTCCGGCGCGTGGGCGACATCCAGGCCGTGATGACGTCGTACCACGTGCCCCCGGGCTCCCACGACGACTACGCCCCCGTGAGCGTCCTCGCCTGGATCCTCGGCGACGCCCCCTCGGGGCGGTTGTACAAGGCGCTGGTGGAACCCCAGATCGCCTCCCAAGTGGGGAGCTTCGCCTTCCAGCTCCGGGAGGCCGGCCCCCTCCTCTCCTTCGCCCAGGTACGCAAGGAAGGGGACCTGGACGCCGCGTGGCGCACCTTGAACGAGACCGTGCAGGGCGTCCTCACCCGCCCCGTCACCGGCGAGGAGGTCGAGCGCGCCAAGGCCGCCCTCCTCAAGCAGATCGAGCTCGCCTTCAACAACTCGGCGGCCATCGGCCTCCAGCTCTCCGAGTGGGGCTCCCGGGGTGACTGGCGACTCCTCTTCCTGCACCGCGACCGGCTCGAGAAGGTCGCCGCCGACGACGTGAACCGGGTGGCGCAGGCGTACCTCAAGCCCGACAACCGCACGGTCGGCCTCTTCCATCCCACCGACGCTCCGGACCGGGCCCTCGTCCCCGACGTCCCCGACATGGAGGCGCTCCTCGGGGGATACGAGGGCCGCACCGCGGTCGCCGAGGGCGAGGCCTTCGACCCGAGCCCCGCCCACGTGGACGCGCGCACCACGACGTTCACCCTCCCCAACGGGATGGAGGTGGCGCTCCTCGCCAAGGAGACGAGGGGCGACGCTGCGGTGGTGCGGCTCCGCCTGCAGTTCGGCGACGAAACCTCCCTCACCGGGCGGGCCACCGCCGGCGAGATGGCGGGCGCCATGCTCATGCGCGGCACCCGCGCCCGGACCCGCCAGCAGATCCGCGACGACCTGGACCGGCTGAAGGCCCAGGGCTCGCTGAGCGGGAACGCCACGGGAGGCTCGGGCCAGTTCACCACCGTCCGCGCCAGCGTCGCCGACGTCGTGCGCCTCCTGGCCGAGATCGCGCGCACGCCCTCCTTCCCGGAGGACGAGTTCGGGACGCTGAAACAGGAACTCCTCGCGCAGCTGGAAGAGCAGCGCTCCGATCCCTTCGCGCTGGCCCAGATCGCCATGACGCGGAAGATGGACCCGTGGCCCGAGGGACACCCGCGCCACACGTCCACCATCGAGGAGGAGATCGCCGCGGTGCGGGCCGCGACGCTGGAGGAGGCCAGCGCCTTCCACGTCGACTTCTACGGGCCCCAGTCGGGGAATCTGGTGGTGGTGGGTGACTTCGACCCGGCCGAGATCCGCCGCGCGGTGGAGGAGGCCTTCGGCGACTGGGCGAGCCCCAGGCCGTACGAGCGCATCGCCGGGCGATTCCACGACCTCCCCGGCGAGGTCATCGCCATCGAGACGCCGGACAAGGCCAACGCCATCTTCCTGGCGGTGCAGAACCTGGAGCTCGCCGAGTCGGACCCGGACTACCCGGCGATGGTGCTGGCCGGCTACATGATCGGCGGAGGCGTGCTCAACTCCCGCCTGGCCCGACGCATCCGCGTGCAGGACGGGCTCTCCTACGGCGCCGGTGGCAGCATCACAGGTCACCCCCTGGACGCGACCGGCACCTTCACCGCGTACGCCATCGCCGCGCCCGGGAACGTGGAGAAGGTGGAGACGGCGTTCAGGGAGGAGACCGAGAAGGTGCTGGCGGAGGGATTCACGGAGGACGAGATGGCCACCTCCAAGCAGGGGCTCCTGGAGACGCGCCAGCTGGGCAGGGCGCAGGACGCCTCCCTCGCCGGCCAGATCTCGTCGAACCTCTACTTCGACCGGACCTTCGGCTTCGACGCCGACATGGAGGAGAGGATCCGCGCCCTCACGCCGGACCAGGTGAACGCCGCGGTGCGGCGCCACCTCGACCTGGCAAAGACCACGATCGTGAAGGCCGGGGACTTCTCCGGGGTCAAGGCGAAGATCGGATCGTAGCAGCAGCCACGGCTCCGCCATGACCGTGCGCATCGACCCGTCGCTGGGCTCCGTGGCCCCACAGGCTGCGCCCGGGGCCCTCGGGCTCGCCGAGCCGGCCCTCGCACGCCCAGGCCTGGTCGGCGTGGCGCCTTTCCTGCTGGAGGGGGAGCGGCTGGCCATCACCGGCACGGAGCGGCACGGGGACCACGCGTTCTGGGTGGGCGGGCGCCTGGTGGCGGAGGGGCTGGCCACCGACGCGGGTGCCGGGGTCAACCTGGTGGCGGCGCCCGCCTCCCTGCGCCGGGAACTCCTGGGCCCGGGAGGATCCCTCCTCGAGCTGACGCTGGCCGTGCCCACCCTCCCCCTCGCCGCGGTCCAGTGGCGGGCGCCGCTGAACGGGCGCCGGCCCGGAGCCCTCGGCCTCCGCGTGGTCCTCCTCCCGGGGTGTGGGGAGGTGCGCTACCACGTCCTGGGCGAGGGCGTTCGTTGCGTGGGGTACGCAGGCGGCGTCGAGCTGGCCGCTGAGCTCCGCGTCCACCCGGAGCCCTCCGAATGGCGCGTGGCGGAAGCGGCGGGCGGCGGCATCGAGGTGCGGGCCTCGGTCTCCGCGGAGGGGCCCGTCACCCTCCTGCTGTCCGCGGGGAGCCGAGCCGCCGCGGACCGCGCCATGGCGGCCGGCGCCCACCTGACCGCGCACGAGCTCCGGGCCGCGGCCGACGCGGACGCGGAGTCCCGGGACACGCTCACCGTGTCCACCGGGGTTCCCGAGCTGGACCACGGAGTGTCGTGGGCCGCCGCCCGGGCCCGGGGCGGGCTCCTCCGGGGCGCCTCCGGTTCCGCGGAGGGAGCCTTCTGGGCGGGGCTGGGAGCGGTGGGCGTGGGCGACGCCACCGCGGGGCAGGCGGCCGTGGATGCCTTGCGGTGCCTCGGCTCCGGGTCCGTGCCGTGGCGGCTCGGCTCTCCCGTGCCTGCGGACGCTCTGGCGACGCTCCTGGCGGCCCGACTCACCCTCCTCTCGGGCGATCCCGCCGCCGCCCTGGAGGCCCTCCGCCTCCTTCCCCCGGAGGCGGTGGCGGCCCGGCG
>JBFYZE010000325.1:0-20672 GCA_041309665.1 Gemmatimonadales bacterium
CCGGCTCGACCACGATCCCGGCCACCCGGCCCACTTGCACGCCCCGGAACTTCACCGCGCTTCCCGGCGAGAGCTGGGACACGTCGGTCAACAGGACCTCGATGGGCACGGATGCACGCCCCCAATTGGTGCCCTTCAGCCAGAGGGTGCCCCCCACCCCCACCGTCAGGGCGGCGATGATCACGGACCCCACCAGGACCTCGCGTCCCCGGCTCACGATGTCGCCTCCACGAGATCGGGTCTTCCCTCGATGAACCCCTTCACCACCGGATCCTGGGTAGCCTTGATCTCCCCAGGAGTTCCCTCGAAGCGGATCCGCCCCTCGTGGAGCATGGCGACCCGGTCCGAGATCCTGAAGGCGCTGGCCATGTCGTGGGTGATGACCACCCCGGTGACGCCCAGCTCCTGGCGCATGCGTACGATGAGCCCGTCGATGACGGCGGTGGTCACGGGATCCAGCCCCGTGGTGGGCTCGTCGTAGAGGAGGTACTTGGGCCGGGTGGCGATGGCCCTCGCCAGGCCGGCGCGCTTCTTCTGCCCCCCGGAGAGCTCGGAGGGGTAGCGTGACTCGTATCCCGCGAGATCCACCAGGCGCAGGCAGTCCGCCACCCGCCGCCCGATGTCGTTCGCACCCATCCCCCGGATCCGCTTCAACCCCATGCCCACGTTCTCGGCCACGGTCATGGAGTCGAAGAGGGCGGCGAACTGGAAGACGTACCCCACCTCTCGGCGGAGCGCGTAGAGATCCTCCTCGGACAGGGCTCCGACGTGCCGCCCGTCCACCCAGATCTCGCCCCGGTCCGGCTCCAGGAGACGGACGATGTGCTTGAGAGCCACCGACTTCCCCGACCCCGAGCCTCCCACGATGGACAGGGTCTCCCCCTCGCGGACCTCCAGGCTGAAGCCCCGGAGGACCTCCTTGGCGCCGAAGGCCTTATGCACGTCCTTCAGCACGATGCTCACAGGAGCACCGCCGCCCAGAAGGCGTCCAGTACCAGGATGATCATGCTGCTGGCCACCACGGCGTGGGTGGTGGAGCGCCCGACGCCCGCCGCGCCCCCGGCGGTGTGGAGGCCGAAGAAGCACCCCACCGACGTCACCGTCACGCCGAAGCTCACCGACTTGATCGCCGAGTACCAGACATCCCAGGGCTGGAAGAAGAGACGGAGCCCCTTCACGAACTCGGGGGTGGACATATCCAGGAGGTAGAGCGACGTGGCCCACCCCGCCACGATCCCCATGGCGTTGGCCAGAAGCACCACGAGGGGGAACATGACGGCGCCGGCGATGATCCTGGGCACCACCAGGTAGGCCACCGGGTCGTACGCGAGCGTCTCCAGCGCATCCACCTGCTCGGTGACGCGCATGGTCCCCAGCTCGGCCGCGATGTTGGCGCCCACGCGCCCGGAGAGGGCCAGGCCGGTGAGGACGGGCCCGAGCTCGAGGATGATGGTCTTTCCCACCAGCGTCCCCACGAAGTAGAGGGGGATGGCGCCGGTGAACGTGTAGGACGCCTGGAGCGCCATCACCACGCCGGTGAATGCGGCAATGAAGAGGGCGATGGGAACCGACGCCACGCCGATCCGGGCCAGATGGGGCACGAGCTGGGGAAGCCACATCCGCACCCGGCGGAGTGCCCGGACGGCGCCCAGGGCCAGGAACCCTGCCTTCCCCACCGAGGCCAAGGAGGAGAGGGCGGCCCGTCCCACCGCCTGAGCCGGTCCCTTCGCCAGAACGCTCATGGGATCCAATCTAGCAGGTGGCGAGAAGAGGCCGGGAGAAAGCGGGGACCCCGGCGGACGCCCGGGCTCATCACTCCGACGGAGGCGCCGGCTCCGACTCGAGGGTGAACTCGACCTCCTCCTCGCGGGTCCCGTCGGGAGACGGGAGGGCGTAGGAGACCCGGATGCGGCGCACCGCAGCGCGGGGGTCGCTCAGGCACACCTCGAAGTCCAGCTGCTGTCCGCCGGACAGGATGCGGGTGCGCACGCGGTCGCCGGGCTCGGCCGCGGGCCTCTCCTGGGAATTCCGGAAGAGGGTCTTGGTGGACTGCCGGCCCGTCTCCAGCTGACGCGTGACCTTCACCTGCTTCAGCCAATCGGGCTGGTAATTCACGGCATACTCGAAGCCGCGTTGGTCGGCGCCATGACCTTCGCGATTGTGACGCGCCACCCGATCCCTCCGGCCGGAAGTTCCAGAAAAAGACGTAAACGAATGTTTCCCGACACCCCCCCGATTGTCAAGTTTTCCCTCGCCGGGCTCTCCCGGAAAGCCTACGGAATGGGGGATCCTCGCTCTTGCATGCCAGGGGGTTTTTCGAATCCCTCGGGACCTGAGGCCGGTCGAGCTCGGGCGGATTTCCAGAAATGCTTGACCTCGCGCGACCGGAAACCCTAGCTTTCGATTTCCCCAACCCCCCACATCCTCCATGCCGGCCCCCCGTCCGCCAGGGCGGTGTCCCGCGGCCGGACCGGCAGCGCGATCCCCCGCGGCCCCCTGGCCGTTGCCCCCTCTCCCCCCCGCCTGCGTCCCGTCCGCGGACGCGCCGACCGTACCTCGCCGGAATCCTCCCGTGGACATCTCGGACCTGAAGAGCAAGAGCGTCGGCGAACTCCACGACATGGCCGAGGAGCAGGCCATCGAGGGCTACGCCGGGATGCGCCGCCAGGACCTGATCTTCCGGCTCGAGCAGGCGCTGCTGGAAAAGGAGGTGGTGCTCCGGGGCGAGGGCGTGCTGGAGATCCTGCCCGAGGGGTACGGGTTCCTCCGCTCCCAGGACTACAACTACCTGTACGGGCCCGACGACATCTACGTCAGCCCGTCGCAGATCAAACGCTTCGACCTTCGCACCGGGGACAGCGTGGTCGGGCAGGTCCGCCCCCCGAAGGACGGCGAGCGCTACCTGGCGCTCCTGAAGGTCGAGTCCATCGACGGCATGGACCCCGAGGAAACCAGGCAGCGCGCGAGCTTCGACAACCTGCGGCCCCGTTACCCCGAGGAGCGCCTCCGCCTGGAGCATCCCGGTGGGAGCCTGGCCGCGCGGGTCATCGACCTGATCTCACCGATCGGGAAGGGCCAACGGGGCCTGATCGTCTCTCCGCCGAAGGCGGGGAAGACCACCATCCTCCAGCAGATCGCCAACTCCATCGCGGTGAACCACCCGGAGGTCCACCTCATCGTGCTGCTCATCGACGAGCGCCCGGAGGAGGTGACCGACATGCAGGAGCACGTGGACGCGGACGTCATCTCGTCGACGTTCGACGAGCCCGCGGAGCGCCACACCCAGGTGGCCGAGATGGTCATGGAGCGGGCCAAGCGGCTGGTGGAGCTCGGCAAGGACGTCGTGATCCTGCTCGACTCCATCACCCGTCTGGCCCGGGCCTACAACGTGGTCGTCCCCCACTCCGGCCGGATCCTCTCCGGCGGTGTGGACGCCAACGCGCTCCATAAGCCCAAGCGCTTCTTCGGCGCGGCGCGGAACATCGAGGACGGCGGCTCGCTGACCATCATCGCCACCAGCCTCATCGAGACCGGAAGCCGCATGGACGAGGTGATCTTCGAGGAGTTCAAGGGCACCGGGAACATGGAGCTCATCCTGGACCGGCACATCTCGGACCGGCGCATCTTCCCCGCCATCGAGCTGAACCGCTCGGGAACGCGCCGCGAGGAGCTCCTCCTCACCGAGGTCGAGCTGAACCGGGTCTACCTGCTCCGCAACTTCCTGGCCGACATGCCCGAGGACGAGGCCATCGAGTTCCTCCTGGGCCGCATGAAGCGCACGGACACCAACAAGGAGTTCCTCGACGCCATGGCGCGGGGGGAGTAGCCCCGCGGCGGGTCAGGGAGCCGTGGCGTGTGTCGTGAACCTCCCGGTGGTGCGCCGTTCCTCCAGGAGTCGGGCCACCTCCTGATGACCGGCCAGCAGTCCGTCGAGGGCTCCGGCCATCTCCCGCGCCGACGACAGATCCTGCGTGAGGCTCTCGACGGTGCCACCCCCTCCGTGCAGGAGCAGGAGTCCCAGGCGAACCGTCTCCAGCGCTTTCACCGCCTGCTGTAGCTTGGCCCGGGCCTCGTCCCTGGTGACTTCCACCGCTGCCCGCACCCGGGCCCGCTCCTCCGCGCCCGGACGGGACGGGTCGTCGTCCCCGATCTCGGCCAGGACCGCGTCCAGCTCTGCGACGTGGCGGCGCATGGCCTGCGCGTCGTCCTCCAACGCCCTCACCGTCTCCGGGAGTCCCTTGAGCTGCCGGCGCATCTCCTTTGGCAGCTCCTCGAACAGCCGATCCGCCGCCAGCCCCAGCGCAACCTCGGTGGCACGATGCACACCCGACACCGCCGGGGCGACCCGCTTCAGGCCGAGGCCGGAGAGCCGGAAGAGCGCCTTGCCTGTCCACCCCCGCCACAGGCGCAGCCAGCGCTCGCCCTCGACGTCGGCCCGCCCCCGGGCGCGGATCTCCTCGATCTCGGTGGCGACGAGGGTGTTGAGGAGGGACCAGACGAGGAGACCGAAGGTGGGCCAGTCCCGCCTGCCGAGCAGCGTGAGCGCCAGGGCGACGGCGGCCCCCGCCAGGCCGAATCGCTTCACCCAGCGGATCACGGTGTCCGTCATGTTCACCCGGCTCCCCACCTCGAAGCGGAACTCCTCGTCCCTGAGCTCGATGTCCTGGGCGAACGCCGCGGTGACGTCGTCGAGGGTGAAGCCGGCGCGCAGGATCCTGCGCACGTCGCGAAGGAGCTTCACCATGGGGAAGCTGCCCAACGACACGAAGAGAAGCCCCCACACAGCGGCAGGGAGCCCGGCCCCGGCCACCAGGGAGCCAAGCAGCGCCGGGACGGCGACGAAGAGTCCCAGCACGCTCCAGGTCAGGGTGCCCTCCCACGCCCGGTTCTGCTTGATGAAGACCCGCAGGGGAACGGGGAGCTCCCGGTCCGCCCGGCCCTCGGGACCCAGCGCCTCCGCGAAGGCGCCGGCGTTGGAGAAGCGCCGCTCGGGCTCCTTGCGCAGACAGCGATCCACCGCCGCGGCGACCCCGGCGGGCACTTGGGGCGCCACCGAGAGGAGCGGCGGCGCAGGCTGGGTCAGATGCTGGCCCAGCACGGCCGCGGCGCTCGCCCCTCCGAAGGGCACGCGGCCCGAGAGGGAGTAGAAGCCCACACACCCAAGCGCGTAGAGATCGGAACGGGCGTCCACCTCGGCGCCCCTGGCCTGCTCGGGGCTCATGAACTCGGCCGTGCCCAGCACCTCCGAGTCCGACCCGGCCCCCGCCGGCCCCGCGAAGGCCGCGATGCCGAAGTCCGCGACCATGGCCCTGCCATTACCCACCTCCAGGAGGATGTTCTCGGGCTTCACGTCCCGATGGACCACCCCGTGCAGATGGGCGTGGTCGAGCGCCCATGCCACCTCTCGCAGGACACGCACGGCATCGCTCACGGACAGCGGTCCGCGGTCCCGGAGCCGGTCCGCCAGCGTCCCACCCTCCACGTGGGCCATGGCGAAGAAGACGAAGCCGCCCGCTTCGTCCACGGCGTGGATGGGCACGATGTTGGGGTGGGAGAGACGCGCGGCGGTGCGCGCCTCCCGGAGGAACCGCTCCTTCAGCCCTGGCCTGGCGGCCATGTGGGCGGGGAGCAGCTTGAGCGCCACCAGCCGGTCGAGGGCCACTTCCCGGGCGAGGAATACGATGCCCATGCCGCCGCGCCCCAGCTCGCACTCGAGGGAGTAGCGCCCCGCCACCGCAGCCTGGAAGGCGAGGAAGTCCTCCGAGGGGTGGACGGGAAGGCGCGGCATGGCGCCCTACTCGTCCAGCGCGCCCCCGTAGCGCGGGTTCACCACCAGCTCGCCCTCGTCGAAGATCTTGCGATCCCAGGGGTAGATGATGGTGGCGTCGGTGGACAGCGCGAAGTAGTCGGGCTTGTAGCCCCGGCTGCGCGCGAAGCTGGTGGCCGTGCGCACCTCGGCGGGCCGGACGTCCCGCACCGCCGCCAGGGCCAGTCGGAGCGTCTCCCCCGAGCTGGCGATCTCGTCCACCAGGAGGACGCGCTTGCCCGCCGCCTGCATGGGCGCGGAGGACAGGACGGCCGGGCGCGCCCGCACGATCTCGTCGCCCTCGCGCCGGGAGATCTTCATGGAGTGGAAGTCCACCCGCAGGATGGAGGCCACCACGGCGCCCGGGATGACACCCGCCCGTGCGATCCCCACAACCAGCTCCGGCTCGAAGTCCCGGGCGACCTTGAGCGCCAGCGCCCGGCAGAGCTCCCCGAACATCTCCCAGGAGAGGTCGAGGTACTCGGCGGGGCGCGGGGCGGCGCCGGTGAAGTCGTTCGGGAAGGTCATCATGGACCCAACGTACCTCGCCCCGGTGGGAGTGGCAACGCAAATCGGCGGCGAGCCCGGGAGCGCGTTGACGCGGTCCCCGCGCGCCACGAAGCTACCCCCATGTCCGACGACCTGAACGCGCGCGCCGACGCCTGCCTCGAGGCGGCCATCGAGGAGGCGGGGGCCCGGGACCCCCGGGAATTCTACCGGGAGCGCCTGAGGGAGCTGAAGCAGGCCAACCCCGAGGGGTATGCGGCCGCGGTGGCGTACTACAGGGACACCCTCATCCCCCAGGTGGCGTCGGGCGAGGGGGACCCCCTGGCCGCGTGGACGGAGTACGGCCGACGCCTGGCCGAGGCCGTGAGCCCGGGACGCACCGTCTCGGTGGACGGGACCGGGCGGGCACGCCCCTACGAGGCTCCCGCCCCCCGGGACCAGCTGGTGCTCCACCTCCCCGACGCCAAGGGCGGGCGGGCCGTCCTCGTGGGGCTCCCGGGCGAGCTCACCCCGGCCCAGCGCGCCAGCTACGACGTGCTGGTGGCGGGAAAGCAGAAGCTCCGGTAGGACTCGCCGCTGGTCCGGGCGGCAGCGGATGGAGGGGCCCCCCCCCCGCGACCCGGCCGGAACATTCACCGAAGCGAGGGCGGGCTACCCGTCGCCCCCCCCGGGAGGTTCCGCCCCCATATCCCCCATGAGCCCCTCCACCCCTTCGGGCGGCCGGGTCAGGAGGCTCACCACCACCGTGGCCAGGAGCGACAGGGTGAACGCGGGGATCAGCTCGTACAGCCGCGATTTCAGCGGCGGCGTCAGGTACCAGACCACGGTGGTGAGCGCGCCCACGGCCAGCCCGGCGAAGACGCCGGCCCGGGTGGTCCGCTTCCAGTACAGGGCCAGGATCATGGTGGGCCCGAGCGACGCCCCCAGACCGGCCCAGGCGAACAGGACGAGCCAGAACACCAGCTCCTGGGCCACGGCCCCCATGATCAGGGCGGCCAGCACCAGTAGGGCCACCACGATCCGCGACAGGCGGACCAGCGCCCGGTCGGGGACGTCCCGCCCGGCGTTCAGCACCTTCTGGTAGACGTCCCGCACCACCGACGAGGCGGCCACCAGGAGCTGGGAGTCGGCGGTGGACATGAGGGCTGCGAACACCGACGAGACCACGATCCCGAAGAGCACCGGGTGGAGGTGCTGCTGGGCCATCACCGGGTAGAGGCTCTCGGTGTCGGAGCCGGGGAGGAGCGAGGCCTCGGGGAACCAGACCCGCCCCACCAGCCCGATCATCACGGCGCCGGCGGCCATGACCACGTTCCAGAACGTCCCCACGACGCCGGCGAACACGAGCTGGCGCTCGTCGGCGATGCTCATGTAGCGGACGATGATGTGGGGGTTCCCCGGGGAGCCCAGGCCGATCCCCACCATCCCCAGGAAGGCGCCGAAGGCCAGGGCCAGGGGATCGAGGAACGACGGGTCGTAGGCGTGGAGCTCGGCCGCCACCACCCCCCACCCCCCGGCGTCGGCGATGGCCACGGCGGGGAGGACCAGGAGCCCGAAGAGCATGAAGAAGGCCTGGACGGCGTCGGTGACGCTCACCGCCAGGAACCCGCCCAGCGTGGTGTAGGCCAGGACGATTCCTGCTGTGATGAGGACGCCGGCCAGGTTGGAGATCCCGAAGCTGGCGGCGATGGCCTTACCGCCCCCGGCGAACTGGGCCGCCACGTAGCTCACCATGAACACCAGGATCACCACCGCCAGCGTGAGGCGCAGCCGCCCGTCCCGGTCCCCGAAGCGGGAGGCGAAGAAGTCGGGGAGGGTAATGCAGTCGTGGACCCCGGCGAAGCGGCGGAGGCGCCGGGCGTAGGTGAAGAAGAGGACGCCCTCGGCCACGGTGTATCCCACGCACGCCCAGAGGGCCGAGGCCCCGGTGGCGTACGCCATCCCCGTCACGCCCAGGAGGAGCCAGGCGCTCCGCCCCGACACCACGGCGGACAGCGCGACGACGAAGCGGTTCATCTTCCGGCCGCCCACGAAGAACGCGCCGATCCCCGACGACGAGTAGCGGGCCGAGAGGGCGCCGATCCCCAGGAGGAGGATCAGGTACCCGGCGAAGGCACCCAGCGCCCAGGCGCTGGCCTGCACGGAGGTGGTGACGCCTTCCTGCATCGGTCAGCCACCCCGGGTGGGTGGGAGTGCGGCCGGGTGGGGTGCCACGAAGTCGCTCAGTCCTCCACCAGCCAGGCCAGGCCCCAGGCGCCCCACCCCGTGTGCGTGGCGATCACGGGCGTGGCGGGGGCCGTGAGGATCTCCACGTCCCGGCCGTAGCGCGCGCGTAGTGTCTCGCTCACCGGGGCGACGACGTCGTCATCCCCGACCCAGACGATGCCGAAGCGCACCCGCGCGCCGTCCGGGATCTGCCGGGCCACCGCGTCCAGCAAGGCCTGGATGGCGCGCTTGCGCCCCAATGCCGCCGCCAACTTGAACAGCTTGCCATCCAGGCCCACGCCGAGGATCGGCTTCACGCTGAACATCGAGCCCAGCAGGGCCCGGGCCCTGCCCACGCGCCCGGAAGCGAGGAGGCGGTCGAAGGTGTCCACGGTGATGACGACCCCCGAGCGGCTGCGCATCCGGTTCAGGCGCTCGACGATCTCCGCGGGCGGGACCGCCGCCTCGGCCAATTCGCAGGCCTTGAGCACCATGAGGCCGGTGAGGAGCGACGCGCCCTGTGAGTCCACCAGGTGGACGGGCGCACCGTGGAAGCGTCCCGCCGCCGCCTGCGCCGACGCGAACGTCCCGGAGAGCCCCGAGCCCACCAGGACCCCCAGCACGGTCTCGCCGTCCTCTGCGGCCCGGGCGTAGGTGTCGAGGAAGTCGGCGGGAGCCGGCTGGCTGGTGGTGGGCATGAACGAGGGATCCGTCAGTCGCCGGTGGAACTCCCGTGCGGTGATGTCCACGCCGTCCCGGTACGGCCGGTCGCCGTCCAGGAGCACGAGGGGGGTCACGTGGATCCCGTGGGCCCGCACGATCTCCTCGGACAGGTCGGCGGTGGAGTCGGTGATCACCACGACGGGGCGCCGGGCGAGGAAAACGTGCGACTCCGCTGCCCGCGCCACCGCCGCGCGCTGGGCCGACATGTCCTCGGCCTTGTGCGTCACCAGCGTGCCCAGGCCGCGCAGATACGCGAACACGCTCTCGGGCTCGTCGGTGTGGATGTGCACCTTGAGCACGGTCCCCGAGCGGATCACGATGAGGGAGTCGCCGCGCTCCCTGAGCGCCTCACGCACCCGCGCCTGCGCCGGGAGCTCGTCGCCGCGCACGAGCGCCTCCGTGCAGAAGCGGAACCTCTCGGGGCACTCCGGGAACTCGGGCAGCGCCGCCGGCTCCGCGCCTTCGCCTTCCCCGCAGCCGGCGGCCCCAGACCAGCGGCTCCCGTTCGCCTGGGCCCCGGCGGGGTCGCCGTGGATGTACCCCAACACGCCTTCCAGAAGGGCGACGAACCCCTTGGCTCCCGCGTCCACCACGCCGGCCCTCTTCAGCACCGGGAGGAGGTCGGGGGTACGGGCCAGCGACGCCCGGGCTTCCTCCACCAGGTGCTGGAGGAGCTCCGCGAAATCCCGGTGACGGACCCGCTCGGCGGCCTCGGCCGTGTCACGCATGACCGTGAGGATGGTCCCCTCCACCGGCCGCTCCAGCGCCTGGTGCAGGTTCTGGACGCCGTTTCGAAGCGCGGCGCCGAACTCCTCGGTGGTGATGCGGGCCTGGTCCCGGACGTGGTCGGAGAACCCGAGGAGGAAGTGGGAGAGCATCATCCCGAAGTTCCCCCGCGCCCCGAGCACCGCCGCCTGGGCCGCCTCCCGGGCGACGTCGGAGACGTCGTCATCGTCGTTCCCCTTCAGGCGATCGGCGATGGCGCGAACCGTGAGGGCGAGGTTGGTCCCCGTGTCCCCGTCGGGCACGGGAAACACGTTGATGCGGTTCAGCTCGCTGCGCTCTCTCTGGGCGTACTCGCAGGCTGCGACCAGGGATCGGCGGAGGCGCGGACCGTCGAGGTATCCGATTCGCATGGGAACACCATCATCGGGGTGGCGGGGCAAGTACGCCAGCTACAAGTTGTTGTTCCGGAGCACCCCACCCAACCCCATGCCGGCTCAAAGCCAGGAGCTCACCCGTGGAATTCCCGGTGATCCAACACTGGATCGTGGCCGTCGCCCGAGCCGCGCGGCTCGAGGGGGCGGAGTCCCTGAACGTCGCCTCCGACACGCCCATGGCCGGCGCCTGGAGCCTCACGGCGCTGGCCGCGGGGATCAGCGAGGACGGACTGGCGGCTCACGTCGCGGCCCACTACCGCCTGGGCGTTGCCGACCTGTCCACCGCGGACCCCCACGCCCGCAACCTCCTCCCGCGCCGGCTCGCCCACAAGCTCCAGGTTGTCGCGCTGCGCTACACGGACCGGTGGCTCTGGGTGGCCACCGCCGACCCGGTGGCCATGGAGGCCGAGCGCGAGCTCGCCCAGGTGTCCGGGCGCGCCGTCCACTTCGAGGTGGCCTCGCCGCTGGCGCTCGCCCAGGCCGTGCATGCCGCCTATCCCTCGTCGGGGGCACTCCGCCACGAGATTCCGCCCCTGGAGCGTCAGGCCAAGGGCGGGCCCCACGTCCTCGTGGTGGACGACGACGCGGACACACGCCTCCTGCTCCGGCGCGCCTTGGAGTCGGCCGGCTTCCGGGTGGCCGAGGCTCCCGACGGCCCGGAAGCGCTGACCCTGCTGGCGGCGGGCGACCCATTCGACCTGGTCACCCTCGACCTGCAGATGGGCCAGATGCACGGACTCCAGGTCCTGAACGTCATCCGGAGCCGCGTGGCCACCGCCAACCTCGCGGTGGTCGTGGCCACGGGCTCGGACGATCCGTTGGTGGAGATGGAGCTCTTCGAGGCGGGCGCGGACGACTTCATCGTGAAGCCGGTGGACCCACCCCGCTTCATCCTGCGCGTGCAGGCCGTGCTCCGGCGCCGGGATCCAAACGTGTTCGGCAAGCTGTTCTAGCGGAGGTCCAGGCACACGCCTTGCAGCACCTTCCCGCTGGCGCTCCGCCCCCCGGGCATCCCTGAGGGTGGCGGCACGCGACTAACCTTTCGCACGATCACGCTGTCCAACTGGGCAGGATGAGCACAGCCAGCAACCACCCGTCGCGCCTGAGCCAGTTCGTGGCCGAGATGAAGCGAAGGCACGTCGTCCGCTTCGCCATCGGCTACGCGGCCGTGGCGTTCGTCGTCCTCCAGCTCGCCGAGATCGTCTTCCCGGCGTTCGGGGTCGGCGAGACGGGGCTGAGGATCCTGGTGGTCGTGGTGGCGCTCCTCTTCCCGCCGGCCCTGGTGCTGGCGTGGATCTTCGATGTCACCAACCGTGGGATCGAGCGGACGGAGCACGCCCCCGAGTTCCGCGCGGGGCTCCTCCCCCAGCTCGCGCTCCTGGGCATCACGATGGCGGTGACGCTGGGCGTGGGCGCGTGGCTCGTCAGGGAAGGCGTGCTGGACGAGCCCGAGGTCGTGAGGCCCGCGCGGGGCCCGGGGCCGGGCTCGGACGAGCCCGAGCTCGTCGCCTACCAGGCCGGGACGCCCATCCGGTCCCTGGCCGTGCTCCCCCTGGACGACTTCTCCGGGGACGGGGCCCAGGACTACTTCACGGCGGGGATGCAGGAGGAGCTCATCGCCCAGCTCAGCCAGCTCCCCGGCCTCCGCGTGGTGTCCCGCACCTCGGTGCAGCGCTACGCCGGCACCGGCGTCCCCATCCCGCGCATCGGCCGGGATCTCCAGGTGGACGCGGTCATCGAGGGTTCGGTGCGTCGGAGCGAGGGGCAGGTGCGCATCACCGTACAGCTCATCCACGCCGCCAGCGACACCCACCTGTGGACCCAGCAGTACGACCGCTCCCTGGAGAACGTGCTGGCGCTCCAGAGCGAGGTCGCGCTGGACATCGCGCGCCAGATCCAGGCCGAGGTGAGCCCGGAGGACGCCGACGTGATCCAACGCGTGGCCACGCGCACCGTGGATCCCGAGGCCCAGGACGCGTACCTGCGCGGCCGCTACGAGGCGGACAAGGGCACGCCGGAGGCGCTGGCCGCGGCCCGCGACCACTTCGAGACAGCCGTCCAGGAGGACTCGTCCTTCGCGCCCGCGCTGGCAGGGCTCGCCGGAACCCGCTTCCTGCTGGGGCTGGCGGATACCACCCTCGGCCCGGAGGAGCTGTCCAGGGCGCAGGAGGAGGCGGAGAGGGCGGTGGCGCTCGACACCGCGTACCAGGAGGCCCGGGAGGTGCTCAACCTCATCAAGCAGAGCCTTCCCACCCGGGGGGCCGCGCCGGCGGCGGTGCCGACGCCACCCGGCACTCCCGACACGGCCTGGTTCCAGGCGCTGACCCGCTTCGGGCGCCAGATCGAGGAGCAGGTGCGGTTCAAGGGCACGACCGGCGCCCACGAGGCCAGCATGGGCCAGTTCGTGGGCGCCCGTGGGCTCATGGCGGCGGGGCTCTATTCCGAAGCCGTGGAGATGCTCTCCGACCTGGTGGACGGCGCGCCCGAGATGGCACCCGCCTGGGAGCTCCTGGCGCGGGCCCAGATCTCCGCCGGGAACCCCCAGGGCGCGGTGGGTGCGTTGGAGGGATGGAGCGCGCGCGGCGGTGCGACGGCTCCTTCCGCTGCCGAAGTGCGCTCGCTCCGTGACGCCGTGCTCCGCGACGGGACTCGCGGGTACTGGCTCTGGCAGAAGGAGCGGCTGGACGCGCGCCTCGCGGCCGGAGAGCCCGTGTCGCCCCTGGACCTGGCCGCGGCCCGTGCGGGCACCGGCGATACGGACGGCGCGTTCCAGGCCCTGGAGGAGGCGGTGGCCCGGCGCGACAGGGGCCTGGTGATGCTCCAGAGGGACCCGGTCTGGGACGTGCTCCGCTCCGACCCCCGTTTCGCGAGCATCGCCCGCAAGAGCCGCACCGTGCACGCGGTCGTGAGGCCCCCCGAGCCGGGGCGGCCCCGCTGAGCCGAGTCGGGCGAGGTGCCCCCCCGGGGCACCCTGCCCTTCAGGCCAGCACGATGTCGTGGGTCCCGGCCAGGACCCGGGCCACCGTGGAGGCCGCCGACTCGGGGGTGTAGCTCCCCGTCACCGCCCCACTAGGCACGCTGGCGATGGAGAGCCGCCACTCGATCCCGGGACCGGTCACGGTGATGTCGTGGCGCATCTCGGTCGACCCCGGGTCGGCCACCACGATGCTCCGCTGCCTGTCGAAGCCGACTCCCATGAGCGCGAACGCCGCGTGCACGTTGACGTTGCGCGGAAGCTGGACGCAGGCCCCCCGGGTAGGGCCGTCGTAGATGACGCCGGAGACCGCCGGATCGAGGCCCAGGTTCCGGGGGTGCTTCGTGGTCTTGAACGTCACCTCCTGGATCACCGAGCGCCCGTCGAACACCCCGTCCAGGCCCAGGATGCCCCCGTGCGGCACCATGAGCCGGGTGCCCGACTCCCGGCAGCGCTCGCGCACCGCGTCGCGGAACGCGTCGTCGTGCAGCGCCGTGAGCGTGAAGGGGAGGAAGTCGCAGTGCGCCAGGACGTCCAACGCGATGGCACGCACCACCTCGGCGTTCGCGGCCTCCACGACCAGGTCCACCCGACGCCCGGCGACCAGGGCCAGGTCGGTGAGGACGTCGGCGCGGGGGGCCGCGGCGTGCGCCCGAGCTGCGTCCAGGTCACACACGAAATCGAGGGTGGCCAGACCCTCCTCGCCCACCTTCCGGGCGATGCGGCTGCCGATGGTCCCACACCCGACCAGGCCGATGTGCTTCATGTCACGCTCTTCAGGGCGCGCTCCAGCGTGCCGACCGTCCCGTCCACGTCGGCCCACTTGTCCAGGCCGAAGAGCCCCAGGCGGAACGTCCTGAAGTCCGCAGGCTCGTCGCACATCATGGGAACGCCGGCGGCCGTCTGCATGCCCAGCTCGGCGAACTTCTTCCCGTTCTGGATGAGCGGATCATCGGTGTAGCTCACGACCACGCCCGGCGCCTCGAACCCCGGCGCAGCAACGCTGGGGAAGCCGGCGGCGGCCAGGAGCGCCCGCACCCGCGTGCCCAGCTCCCACTGCCTGCGCTCCATCCCCTCCATGCCACCGGCCAGGGTCTCCTGGATGCAGTCGCGGAAGTGGGCCAGCGCATCGGTGGGAAGCGTGGCGTGGTAGGCGTGTCCACCCTTCTCGTAGGCCTGCATGATATGGTGCCACTTGAGCAGGTCGGCCGCGAAGCTGCTGCTCTTCGTCTGCTGGATGCGCTCCAGGGCGATGGCGCCCAGCATGACCAGCGCGGCGCAGGGCGAAGCGCTCCACCCCTTCTGCGGCGCGCTCACGAGCACGTCCACGCCGATGGCCTTCATGTCCACCCACACGGTGCCCGACGCCACGCAGTCCAGGACGAACATGCCGCCGTGCTCGTGCACGGCCTTCGCCACGGCCTGCATGTACTCCTTGGGCAGGATGATCCCCGACGACGTGTCCACGTGGGGCGCGAACACGAGGTCCGGCTTGTGCTGGCGGATGGCCGCCACCACCTCGCCCACCGGCGGCGGCGCCCAGGGCTGCTTGGGGCCGGGCGCGACGGGGCGCGCCTTGATCACGATGGTCTCGGCGGGGATCTGCCCGACCTCGAAGATCTGGCTCCAGCGGAAGCTGAAGTAGCCGTTGCGGACGACCAGGCACTTCTTGCCGCCCGCGAACTGCCGCGCGACGGACTCCATCCCGTAGCTGCCGCCCCCGGGAACCAGGATCGCGGCCTCGGCGTTGTAGGTCTTCTTCAACGCGGCGGAGATGTCGCGCATGACCTCCTGGAACCGCTTCGACATGTGGTTGAGCGAGCGGTCCGTGAACACCACGGAGAACTCGAGGAGCCCATCGGGATCTACGGCAGGATATTGCACGGACATCGGGGATCTCCCGTTGTGGTCTGTGGAAGCGGAGTGAGCGTATTCTACGGGGTCTGTCGCCACCCGGTCCAACCCGGGCCACGCACGACCCGCCCGGCCTTCACGCCGGTGGGCTCGCCGTCGGCCAGGGCGTGGGCGCCGTTGACGAACACGTGCTCCGCGCCCGTGGCGTACTGGTGGGGGTTCTCGAAGGTGGCGTGGTCGGTGACGGTCGCGGGGTCGAAGACCACCACGTCGGCGTAGTACCCCGGCTGGAGCATCCCGCGGCGGCGCAGCTTGAGGTTCGACGCAGGCAGCGCGGAGAGCTTCCGCACCGCGTCCTGCATGGTCAGCACCTGCTCGTCACGCACGTACTTGCCCAGCACGCGGGCGAAGTTGCCGTACGCCCGGGGGTGGGTGCTGGACTTCGTGAACGGCTCCCGGGCGGCCAGCGCGGCGCCGTCGGACCCGAAGCTGACCCACGGCTGGCGGATCTGCTTCTTCATGTTCTCCTCGTCCATCATGAAGTAGACGACGCTCACGTCGTCTCCGTTCTTGATGAGCAGGTCCACGGCCACGTCCTCCGGCGAAACGCCGTACTCCTCGGCCACCGCCGCCAGCGTCTTGCCGGTGAGGCGCTTCAGCGAGTCGGGCTTGAAGCCCACGAGGATTGCGCGGTCCGGAGTCCCCGCGGCCAGGAGAAGGTTCTCCCACTGGTCGGTGGGCGTGCGCATCTCCTGGATGACCCTGGCGCGGATCCCCGGGTCCTTCAAGCGCTCGGCCCAGGCGTCGTAGCCCCCCTCCTGGACCCACGGCGGCATGGCGGCGTCGAGGCCCGTGGCGCCGGCGGGGTACGTGTACATGTCGGCGGTGACCCTGAGCCCCTGTACCCGCGCCTCCTCGATCTTGAGGAAGACCGAGTCCATCTTCGGCCAATTGGGCTGTCCCGCCGCCTTCAGGTGGTAGACCTCGGAGTTGGCGCCGGTGGCCCGTGCGATCTCGAGGAACTCGTCCAGCGCCTGCAGGAGACGGTTTCCTTCGGAGCGCAGGTGGCTGATGTGGCCTCCGCCGGACTCGGCGGCAGCCTTCACCAGGGCGATGAGCTCCGGGGTCTTGGCGTAGAAGCCCGGGGCGTAGATGAGGGACGAGCCCACCCCCATGGCCCCCTCGGCCATGGCCTGGCGGACCAGGTCCTGCATGCGCGCCAGCTCCTCCTCGGTGGGTACCCGGTCCTCGTAGCCCAGCTCGTGGATGCGCACGGTGGCGGCGCCGACGTAGGAGGCCACGTTGAGGGCGACGCCCTGCCTCTCCAGGTGCTCCAGGTACTCGCCCAGTGTCGTCCAGGTCACGTCGTACTTCAGGTCCCCCTGGAAGCGCACCATGTCCGCCTTCATGGTCTCGTTGAGGGGGCCCATGGAGTCCCCTTCACCCATGACCTCGAGCGTGACGCCCTGGCGCAGGTCGCTCTCGCCGAGCCCGTCCACCAGGAGGGACTCGGTGGCCCACGAGAGCATGTTGATGAAGCCCGGGGAGACGGCCATCCCGGTGACGTCCAGCTCGACGGCGCCCTTCAGGTCACCGATGTCGCCCACGGCCACGATGGAATCGCCCAGGATGGCGACGTCCCCCACGTACCCGGGATCCCCGGAGCCGTCGTAGAGGGTCCCGCCCCGGAGCACGACGTCCACGTCGGGCTCGGGAGCGCAGGAGAGGAGGAGGAGAGCAGCAATCAGGAGCGGGACGGGGCGGCGCACGGAAGCCTCCGGTGGATGTGGAGCGGGATGCACGGGCCGATGCATCAAGGTGCGGGGTGGCCCGGCCCCGTCAAGCCGGGCGCTACTCCACCTCCTCGAACACCCCCGTGCTCCGGTTCTTCCGCACCCGGTCCCACGGAAACACGCGCCCGTTCATGATGACGTAGACCCCCGGGGGGAGCACCTGCACGGCGGTGATGGCGCCGCCCAGGTTGAAGAGACCGTCGGAGGAGCCGAAGGCGAAGGGCACCATGGCGCCGGTGAGGACGATGGACTTCCCCTGGACCCGCGCCGCCAGCGCCCGGGCCGTCTCCACCATGGTGTCGGTGCCGTGGGTGATGACGATGTGGCGCTCCGGTGCGTCGGCGCAGTTGTGGGCGATGAGCTCCCTGTCCGCGTCGGTCATCTCCAGCGAGTCCACCATCATGAGGGTGCGCGAGCGCACGTCCACGCGGCACCTGCCCAGCTCGAGCATCTGCGGCAGGTGGGTATCCTCGAAGAAGAGGTGGCCGTTGATCTCGTCGTATTCCTTGTCGAAGGTGCCGCCCGTGATGAAGAGGCGGATGGGCTCGCTCATGGACGCTCGACCGTGTAAGGTTCGCACCTCGCGAGGGGTGCCCGGGACACCCCGGCCCGCCGCGCTCGAGGAACATCGCCTCCCCCGCCCCGGCGGGGAATGACGCCCCGCCCAGGAACCCCATGACCTCCGCCGCCCTGCTCCTCGCCCTCGCGCTCACGCCGCCCACCGCCCCCGACACCGTCGCCATCCTGATCCGCAACGGCACCGTCTACGACGGCTCGGGAGCCGAGGCCGTGCGTGCCGACGTGGGGGTGGACGGGGACCGGATCGTCTTCGTGGGGGACGCGCGCGCCGCGGACGTCCACGGCCGCAGGGAGATCGATGCCCACGGCCTCATCGTGGCCCCGGGCTTCATAGACCCGCACACCCACGCCGACGGCGACCTGGGCGCCGAGGAGCGGGGCCCCCGGGAGAATCTCAATTACCTGATGCAGGGCGTGACCACCGTGGTGGTGGGCAACGACGGCCATGGAACCTTCGACATCGCCACCCAGCGCGCCGCTCACGAGGGGCGTGGCATCGGCACCAACAGTGCGCTCCTCGTGGGGTTCGGCGCGGTCCGGCAGGAGGTTCTGGGCATGCGGGACGCTGCGCCGACTCCCGCCGAGCTCGACCGGATGCGCGCGCTCGTGGAGCAGGCGATGAAGGATGGCGCCCTCGGGCTGAGCTCGGGGCTCTTCTACACGCCGCAGAACTTCTCCGCGACGCCAGAGGTGGTGGAGCTCGCCCGGGTGGCGGCACGCTACGGCGGGATCTATGACACGCACCTGCGCGACGAGAGTTCCTACGGGATCGGGTTCCTGGGGGCACTGGCGGAAGCCATCGACATCGGACGGCAGGCCGGGATGCCCGTGAACATCTCCCACATCAAGGCGCTGGGCGTGGACGTGTGGGGACAGGCCGACTCGGCGCTGGCCCTCATCCGCGCCGCCCGCGCCGAGGGAATCCGCGTCACGGCGGACCAGTACCCCTACGACGCCAGCGGCTCCTCGCTGTCCGCCTCGCTCCTCCCCCGCTGGGCGCAGGCCGGTGGCAACGACTCTCTCCTGGCACGCATGGACCACCCCGGGACCCGCGCACGGCTGGTGGCCGACATGCGGGACAACCTCCGCAGGCGCAACGGGCCCGAGGCGCTCCTCATCACCGGCGGCCGCGACCTGGCGCTCCGCGGCAAGACGCTGGCGCAGATCGCCCAGGAGCGGAGAGCGGACCCGGTGGAGGCGGCACTGGACATCATCCGCGCCGGGGGCGCCGGGGTCGGCTCGTTCAACATGAGCGAGGCCGACATCGAGACGTTCATGAAGGCCGACTTCGTCATGACCGGCTCCGACGGCTCCGACGGCCACCCCCGCAAGTACGGCACCTTCCCCAAGAAGATCCGGGAGTTCGTCCTCGACCGTCCGGTGCTGTCCATGGCTCGCATGATCCACGCGTCCACGGCCATGCCCGCGGAGATGCTGGGGCTGGAGGGACG
This sequence comes from Gemmatimonadales bacterium, assembly GCA_041309665.1. Lineage (GTDB taxonomy): Bacteria > Gemmatimonadota > Gemmatimonadetes > Longimicrobiales > Gaopeijiaceae > SZUA-318. The sequence goes on from JBFYZE010000325.1 coordinate 19,053, forward strand.
GGGCGGCCTCGCGACGGGGGCGTTCGCCGACGTGGCCGTCTTCGACCCCGCGACCATCCGCGACGAGGCCACCTTCCTCGCGCCGACGAAGCTGGCCACCGGGATGCGCTACGTGCTCGTCAACGGCGTGCTGGCGGTGGACGGCGGCGTGCCGCAGCACACGCTCTCCGGGCGGACGCTGATGCGCGACGGCCGGCCGGTGTCGTAGGCGGGCGCCTCGCTACGCCCGCGCCGGCTGGTTCTCCCACCGCAGCCCGGCCAGGATCTCCTGGTGGCGTGCGGTGGGCTCGGGGATGAAGGTGACGTCCAGCGTCAGCCATTCCTCCACCTGCTCCCAGGCGCGGGAGAGGGGCATGGGCCGCTCCAGCACCCGCGGGTTGGAGACCACACGCACGTAGCCCGTGAGCATCGCCCACGGGAGCGTCACGCCGAAGGGGCCGCCGAGGCGCCCTTCCAGCCAGGCTCGCGCCGGAGCGTGCTGGGCGAATTCCTCTACGGTTGCGTACACCAGGGGGTGACGTCCACCAGGATCACCGGAACGCCTCCCCCTCGGCCGCGGCGGATCGCCTCCTTCACCGCGGCCTTGAGGGAGAGGCCGTGGGCTTCCTTCCAGCGCTCCAGGGCCGCGGCCACGTCGGGGTCCAGCGTCGGGGTGGTTCTCATGCATCAGAACACCATCGAGTTGATGTCCTGACGTCAACCTTCTCGAAGTCCACCACCTCGATGCGGTAGATGGCCTCCATCCCGAACTCGGGGCACTAAAGGAGTCCCACCTTCCTGGTGTTCTCCTTGGCCAGCTCGGTGACCTGCTTCGAGCGGTTCCCCTTGGCGATCATGATCATGGACCCGCCGTGGGACTGGGACAGATCCACGCACGAGTCCATGCGCCCTGCCGTGGTGGGCCCGGAGGAGCCTGCGGGCATCCCCTCGGGGGTCTTGGCCGGGATCAGCCGGTCCAGGACCGCGTTCACTTCCCTCTCGTCAAGCTGCTGCTCTCCCACCCCATCGGTTCGGGAATCCTGCACCCCGCCGGCCGAGCGTGGCGGCCTGTTCGAGATGGGGGCCCGGGGGGTCCCCCTCCTCCACCTCCTCAACCTGAGGGGGTTGGCCCTCCGCCATGCCCTCCCCTGGGATCCCACTCCCCTCCCGCCGGCGCTGAGCCCTTCCTCACGCGGGAAGGTGAGTCCTGAGAAGCTCCTCGGCTTTGAGGGCGGCTCTCTGCCCTACCCGCACGAACTCCTCGGCCCCGTTGTAGGTGGGGCGGAGGATGGCGCAGTGGATGTCCCCACGGGTGAGCCACCAGTCCCAGTACTCGTTGGAGAGCGCTCGGGCCACCCGGCGCCGCTCGGCCCGGTCCGGGATGCGGGCCGCGGCCGCAAGACCGAAGGCCATGAGGTTGCCGGTGAGGAAGCCGCACAGGTCTTGCTTCCCCACCCCCCCTCCGAAGACGCCGGCGGACCCCACGTGCTCCTCGGGAAGCCCGAGGAAGCGGAGGGCGGCCAGCAGGCTCATCTCGGCGCAGGAGTACCCCTGGCCCTGGAGGGCGGCGACTTCCCGGGCCATGGGAGAGGCGGCCATCTCCTCGGCCTCCTCCGCCGTGAACTCCCGGTGGAACCCTGG
>JBFYZE010000326.1:0-4238 GCA_041309665.1 Gemmatimonadales bacterium
GCGGCGTCCATGGCCCGGTCGGCGTCCTGCTTGCGGATGGGGATGGCGTTGGCGTCCTGCGCGCTCCCCGTGCGCACCGAGATGTACCCGCCGGCGTTGATGATGCGGTCCAGCGCGCTCCGGTCCACCGCCAGGTCCTTGATGATCGGGAACGCGGTGGCGCGCCACGGCTCGATCCAGATGACGTCCCCGTCCTCGAAGAGCCGCATGTGGAGCTGGCACGCGGCGATCTGGGTGCTGGGGCCGTGGGGCACCCCGTTGATCACCATGCCGCAGGTGCCGCAGATCCCCTCCCGGCAGTCGTGCTCGAAGGCGATGGGCTCCTTGCCGCCCCGGGTGAGATCCTCGTTCACCAGGTCCAGCATCTCGAGGAACGAGGCGTGCTCGCTGATGCCCTTGGCCTCGTAGGTCTCGAAGCGGCCGGTCGAGGTGGGGCCCTCCTGCCGCCACACGTGCAGGGTCAGGTCCATTACTTGTAGCTCCTGGTGGAGGGCTTCACGTTCTCGAACACCAGCGGCTCCCTGTGCAGCACCGGCTCCACTCCCTCGCCCCTGTGCTCCCATACCGAGACGAAGGAGAAGTCCTCGTCGTTCCGCTTGGCCTCGCCGTCCGGATGCGTGTGCTCCGAGCGGTAATGGGCGCCGCACGACTCGTCGCGCCGGAGCGCGTCCCAGCACACAACCTCGGCGAACTCCAGGAAGTCGGCGAGCCGGCCGGCCTTCTCCAGGGACTGGTTCAGGTTGCTCCCCGAGCCCGGAACCCGGACCTCCTTCCAGAAGCGCTCCCGGATGTCCGGGAGCGTCGCGAGGGCATCTTTGAGGCCCGCCGCGTTGCGCTCCATGCCGCACTTCTCCCACATCACTCTTCCGAGCTCGATGTGGAACTGATCCACCGTCTTGTTCCCATTGACCGCGAGCAGTCGGTCGGCCCGCGCCTTCACCCCCCGCTCCGCGTCCGCGAAGGCGGGGTGGTCGGCGGTGACGGGCTGGCGGGGCACGTCGGCCAGGTAATGCCCCACCGTGAGGGGAGCGATGAAGTACCCGTCGGCCACGCCCTGCATGAGCGCGCTCGCGCCGAGCCGGTTGGCGCCGTGGTCGGAGAAGTTGGCCTCGCCCAGCACGAAGAGCCCGGGGACGTTGCTCATGAGGTCGTAGTCCACCCAGAGCCCCCCCATGGTGTAGTGGGGCGCCGGGTAGATGCGCATGGGCACCTCGTACGGGTTCTCTCCGGTGATCTTCTCGTACATCTGGAAGAGGTTGCCGTACCGCTCGGCGACGACGTCCCGCCCCAGCCGCCCGAGGGCGTCCTTGAAGTCCAGGTAGACGCCGTTGCGGAGCGGTCCGACCCCGTGCCCCTTGTCCACCATCTCCTTGGCGCGCCGGGACGAGATGTCCCTGGGAGAGAGGTTGCCGAAGCTGGGATAGAAGCGCTCCAGGTAGTAGTCCCGCTCGTCCTCCGGGATGTCCCCGGCGGCGCGCGCGTCCGCGGGCGACTTCGGAACCGAGATCCGCCCGTCGTTGCGCAGCGACTCGCTCATGAGCGTGAGCTTGGACTGGTAGTCGCCCGCGGTGGGGATGCACGTCGGGTGGATCTGGGTGTAGCAGGGGTTGGCGAAGCCCGCGCCCCGCTTGGCCGCTCTCCAGGTGGCCGTGACGTTGCACGCCTTGGCGTTCGTGGAGAGGAAGAACACGTTGGCGTAGCCTCCCGTGGCCAGCACGACCGCGTGGCCGGCGTGGCTCTCCACCTTCCCCGTCATCAGATCCCGGGTCACGATTCCCCGGGCGACGCCGTCCACCACCACGAGGTCCATCATCTCGTGGCGCGTGTACAGCTTCACCGACCCGAGGGCCACCTGCCGCTGCAACGCCTGGTAACACCCCAGGAGAAGCTGCTGACCCGTCTGCCCGCGGGCGTAGAAGGTTCGCGACACCTGCGCGCCGCCGAACGAGCGGTTCGCCAGCAGCCCGCCGTACTCGCGGGCGAACGGCACCCCCTGGGCCACGGCCTGGTCGATGATGTTCACGCTCACCTCGGCCAGCCTGTACACGTTGGCCTCGCGGGAGCGGAAGTCCCCACCCTTCACCGTGTCGTAGAACAGGCGGAGGATGCTGTCGCCATCCCCCTGGTAGTTCTTGGCGGCGTTGATGCCGCCCTGGGCCGCGATGGAATGGGCGCGCCGGGCCGAGTCGTGGTAGGTGAAGCACTTCACCCGGTACCCGAGCTCGCCCAGCGTGGCCGCCGCCGAAGCGCCGGCCAGGCCCGTCCCCACGACGATGACTTCGTGTTTCCGCTTGTTGGCGGGATTCACCAGCTTCATCTCGAAGCGGCGCCGCTCCCATTTCTTATCGATGGGGCCCGCCGGGATCTTCGCATCGAGGTGCACGGGAGGCCTCCGTCAGCGCACGATCCCGGCCAGGATGGCGACCGGGATCGAGACGAATCCGAGGAAGACGACGAACGCCACGATCACCGCGAGGGGACGCCTGAGCGAGGCGTACTTCGGGTGGGCCGCGCCGAGCGTCTGGAACATGCTCCACACCCCGTGATGGAGGTGGAGGCATATGGCGATCAGGGCGAGGCCGTAGAGTCCCGCCACCAGCGGGCTCCCCAGCCCGACGACGAGGTTGGCGAATGCGTTCACCTCGCCGTGTGGCGTGGCCGCCGAGACCACCCCTCCGCGGTCGAACGCGGGATGCAGATCCCCCGTGGTCATGTGCAGGATGTGGAAGACCACGAAGGCCAGGATGAACACCCCGCCCCAGCGCATGAACGACGACGCGAAGTCGAAGTTCAGGTTCTCCTGCCTGCGGTACCTGGCCTGGCGAGCATCCCAGCTCTGCCGCGACGTCTCCCAGGCCAGCCACGCATGGACGCCGAAGGCGGCCAGCATGACCAGGCGGAAGGCCCACAGGAACCCCATCTCCGGCAGGATGGGCTCCCCGAAGACGCGCAGGTGGTGCGCGTACTCGTTGAAGGCCTCGGCTCCCTGGAAGGCCTTCAGGTTCCCCGCCATGTGGCCGAGGAGGAACCCGAACCAGAGGAACCCGGTGAGCGCCATGAGGATCTTCTTCCCCACGGACGACCGGTAGAGTGCTACGACCCGTCGCATCGAGGCTCCTATCGTTGTCGGCCGGTCGCCGGCCGCACGGCTCCCTTCGACAACCTGCGGGGGAGACCGGCCGGGGTGGGGAGGGTCATTGTACCCGGCGGCCGCGACGGGTGTCAACGAGCGGGCGGTACCGGCTCACCCTCCGGTCTGGGACAGGGCGACGAGTCCCCCGGAGCCCTTGTCGCTCCCCTGGATCAGATAGTGGCGCTCCGGCTTGACCCGCAGCGTCTCCTCGATGAAGGGTGCCAGATCCTCGCCCGCCCGGAGGGGGTCGCGGAGGTTGGTCTGTAGGTCCCCGAACAGGCAGGGCCGCAGGTGGCCGTCGGCGGTCAGGCGCATCCGGTTGCAGCGGTCGCAGTACGTGTGGCTCATCGGAGTGATGACGCCCACGGTCCCCGGCGCGCCGGGGAAGCGGTGGTACGCGGCGGGACCGTTCCCCCAGGGGCCGGCCACCGGCTCGAGTCGGTCCACGGCGCGGAGGCGCCCCAGCGCTTCCTGGCATGACACGAACCGCTCGGCGCTCAACGCCAGGTTCGCCGCGGTGGGCATGAGCTCGATGAAGCGCACGTGCCAGGGACGCTCGCGGGTCACCGCCGCGAAGTCCTCGATCTCGTCGTCATTCTGCCCCCGCATCAGGACCACGTTGACCTTCAGAGGGTCGAAACCGGCGGCCTCGGCGGCCTCCAGACCCTCCATGATAGGGCCGAAGCATCCGGGGCGCCGTGCGATGGCCTCCACCCGCTCGGGGCGCAGGGAGTCCAGCGAGACGTTGAGGCGGGTGATCCCCGCCGAGCGAAGATCGTCCGCGTGGCACGCCAGCAGCATGGCGTTGGTGGACAGCGACAGGTCCTCGATCCCGGGCACGGCTGCGAGGAGCCGGACCAGCTCAGGGAGGTCCCGGCGGACCAGGGGCTCCCCGCCGGTGAGGCGTACCCGCCTCAGGCCCATCCCCGCGAGCACCCGCACGATGCGCTCGATCTCCTCGTACGTCAGGAGCTCCGCGCGGCGCATCCACGGCATCCCCTCCAGGGGCATGCAGTAGACGCAGCGCAGGTTGCACTTGTCGGTGACCGATACCCTCAGGTACTCGATGGCGCGCCCGAACGAGTCCTTCACGGCCCCCGCCCTC
>JBFYZE010000327.1:0-6225 GCA_041309665.1 Gemmatimonadales bacterium
ACCACCCCTATGCACGGGATCTGGACGTCCTGGGGGAGGCCTCGCTGGCGAGGCTCGCGGGCCCGGTGACATCCGAGCGGGGGAGGGCCCGGCTCCGCTCCTGGCTCCTGGCGTCCGCGCCTGCGGAAGAGGTTGCCCGGCGGCAGGAGGCGATCCGGGAGCTCGCTCCGGCGAGGCAGCTACGCCATGCGTTGGCCGTCCACGGCCGGCTCCACGGCGCGGCGGACCCGCCGCGGACAGAGCTCTTCCTGGCCTGGGCCGAGGGTGCGCCCTGGCTCCTGGCCCGCCCCGGGCTCCGGGCGGCCGCCCTGGCGCTCCCCGCGGTGCTGCTCGCCCTCCTCGTGGCGGACCTGGCTTTCGGCGTCCCGCCCTTGTGGCTGGTGCCGGCCCTGGCGCACGCCGAGCTGATGCGCCGCCACTGGCGGCGGCTCAACGCCGACTTCTCCATGGCCGAGGACGGCGCGGCGCTCCTGGATGCATACGTGCCCCAGCTGCGGCTCCTCGAGGGCGAGAAGCCGGCTGCCCCGATGATCGCGGAGCTGGCCGGCGGGTTGGGGTCGGGGGACGCGTCGGCGTCGGCGCGTCTACACCGGCTCTCCCGCCTCCTGGACACCGTGGAGAGCCGGCGGAACCTCCTGTACGGGCCGCTGGCCGCGGTCCTGCTCCTGGACTTCCACCTGGCGTGGGGGCTGGACCGGTGGCGCGCCGCGTCGGGGACGGCGGTGCGGAGCTGGCTGGAGGCGCTGGGCACCTGGGAGGCGCTCTCGGCGCTGGCCACCGTGGGCCACGACCACCCCGACTGGAGCTATCCCGACCCCGCCGAGGAGCCGGCGCTCCGTGCGGCGGCGCTGGGGCATCCCCTCCTCCGCCCGGACGCGTGCGTGCGCAACGACGTGACCGTGGGGCCGCCGGGGACCTTCCTCCTCGTGACCGGCTCCAACATGTCGGGGAAGAGCACGCTGCTCCGCGCCCTGGGAGCCAACGCGGTGCTTGCCGGCGCCGGGGCCCCGGTGTGCGCCGCGGCGCTCAGCCTGCCCCGGGTGAGGGTGAGGACCAGCATGCGCATCGACGACTCCCTCTCCGAGGGGGTCAGCCTGTTCATGGCCGAGCTCCTGCGCATCCGGGGGATCGTCGGGGACGCCGACGATCCCGGCGCGGAGGGGCGGGTGCTCTACCTCCTGGACGAGGTCTTCCACGGGACGAACACGGCCGAGCGGCGGGTGGCGGCGCGGGCGGTGATCCGGCACCTCCTCGCGCGGGACGCCCTGGGGGCGGTGAGCACCCACGACCTCGCCCTGGCCAAGGCACCCGACCTGGAGGGCGCCGCCGTCCCCGTCCACCTCCGGGAGTCCATGGCGCAGGAAGGCGGCGAGACGAGCCTCACCTTCGACTACCGGCTCCGCCCCGGGGTGGCGACCACCCGGAATGCGCTCAAGCTGCTGGACGCGGTGGGGCTGGGAGGGCTGGTGGAAGGGGAGGAGCCGGTCGGGGAAGACGGGGTCTAGAACACCCGCGTCACCTTGAGGAAGAGGGTGTTGCCCTGCCGCGAGGATTGGCCGAAGGCCGCGGTGCCGCGCTGGAACGCCGCCTGCACGGTCCCAAAGGGGGGGTCGTATCGCCAGACGAACACCGCCTGCAGGTTGTTGCGGTCGATTCTCGTGTTGGTCTGCCAGAACGCCTGCAGGTACAGGTCGTTGGTGAAGAACTGGCTGGCGCGCACCACGTGGATCCATGTGCTCTCCTCCTCCGGGTCGGGATCGAGGGAGAGGTGCTCCAGCTGGTATTCCAACGAAGATCGCGGCGTGGGCTTGAGGCGCGCGCCACCGGTGAGGAGAACGAAGTCCGAGTCGAAGTTCCGTCCGAACTCCACGCCCAGGTTCGCCGAGCGGTACTCCCGGGTGTTGTAGCCGAGTTCGATCCCCGAGGTTCGGTTCCGAAAGCCCTTTTCGAAGAGCCGGTACTGCTCGGTGTGGCCCACTTCGAGCGACCAGCGGTTCCGGAACTGGAAGTCGAGACTCTCGTCCACCTGCCAGCCCCGGCGCGTTCCGTCCTGACCCCAGTAGACGTTGTAGTTGGAGCCGTACTCGAACTGCTCGAGAGGGCCGGACGAGAACCAGACGATCTTGTCCAGCGCAGAGTCCACCTCGCGGCGGTTGTCGTCGCGGACGAAGCCGATGGCGTTGACGTTGTCGCCGAAGCGGTCACCCAGGTGGGTGTAGCGCACGTGGAAGTGGCCGGTGGGCGAGTCGTAGGAGGGGCGCAGGAAGAACGCGGCAGTGCCGTCCTCGAACGGCCCGTAGCTCTGGATGAGCTGGCCGGTGAACCCGAGGGTCTGGGAGAAGAAGAGCGTGGCGTCCAGCCCGGCCGAGCCCTGCCCGGAGCCGTCGGCGCGGCGCTCGGCCCAGGTGGCGCCGACGCTGGATCGGCCCAGGTCGCGCTGCACGCGGCCCACGGCGTACGCGGCCACCACCGTGTCGCCCGAGATCGCCGCATCGGCACCAGCGCCCACGAAGGCGAATGTCCAGGGCCCCTGCCTGCCGACCAGTCGCCCGCCCCCCGAGATGTCGGCGATGCGCCGGGAGTAGAACGTCTGGATGCGCTGGCGGAAGAGCTCGGAGCCCTCGAGGAAGAAGGGGCGCTTCTCCGGGAGGCTCAGCTCGAAACGGGTGAGGTTGACCTGCTCCCGATCGGCCTCGATGGTGGCGAAGTCGGGGTTGGCCGTGCCCACCAGGGAGATCCCCGGGGTCAGCGCCCAGCGCAGATCGAGGCCGGCGTCCCAGAAGGCGTCCTGGTCCTCCTGGAGGCGGGACAGCCCGTACGCGATCCCCTCGAGGCGACGGAGAGGGCGCGGAAGGTCGAGCCCGTGGAATTCCCCGGCGGTGGAGACCTGGTATCCGCTGTCCACGGGCCCGGCCCAGTGGGAGAGCTCGAACGATCGCCTGCGCCCGCGCACGAAGTTGATCCCCCAGGCGCGGTCCCTGCCCGGGTCGTAGCGCAGGGAGGAGAAGGGGATGGCCAGCTCCGCCTCCCACCCCGTGTCCGTGACGCGGGCCCGGACGGTCCAGGGCGCGTCCCACGACGCGTCCTGGGTACGGCCGTCGTTGGCGATGCGGAGGTCCGCCTGCGTGCCCAGCGCGTTCACGGCGAAGAAGTAGGCGGACTGGCGGTCGCCATGCGTGTCCAGGAGGACGGCGAAGGCGTCGTCCTGGTCCAGCGACGCATCCCTGCGCGTCAATTGCGCGATGACGGGCTCCGGGTCCCAGGCCTTCAAGGACACGTACAAGGCGACGGAGTCGTAGAGGACCCGGACCTCGGTGCGAAACGCCGACGGGCGGCCCCGCTCGGGCTGGAACTGGATGAAGTCCCCCAGGACGGGCGCCCCCTGCCACTCCTCTTCCTCGATGACGCCGTCGATGCGAGGCGCCTCGGCCGCCCGGACGGCGGGGGTGCGGAAGATGGAGTCGGGGAGCTCGCCGCCGGCGACGGCCCTGGGCAGGAGCCCGGAAAGCAGCAGGACCGCCGCCGCGAACCTCACTTCACCACTCCGTACTTCCGCAGCACCGCGAGCGTGGGCTCCAGGGGGAGAGCCTCCACCGTGCGCCCGTTCCCGGTGACGGTCACGGCCTTGAGCAGCGAGTTGTAGACGGCCTCCTCGGTTGCCTCCACCGCCGCCTCGAAGAGGCCGCTCATCTGCTCGTTGTGCACGTCTTCCACGCGCACCACCGACGGGGTGGTGCTGCGGCGCACGCCGTTGGCGGTGGAGAAGGCGATCACGTAGTCCCCGGATCCGTTGCTGGCGAAAGACCCGGTCCGCGACAGCCCCATGATCACGCGCTTGGCGAGCCTCTCCAGGTTCCGGTCGGAGAGGGGTGCGTCGGTGGCCACCACCATCATGATGGAGCCCCACTCCTGAACGTCGGACTTGGGGTCCCACGGCGCGGGTGAGGCATCCCGCGCGGCAGAGCCGGCCCGCTGTACCTGGCCGGAGAACGAGTACTTCCCCAACTCGATGCCCACGGGGGCTCCGCCCATCTGCAGGATCCCGCCGAAGTTGGACTGCACCAGAACACCGACGGTCCAGCTGCCCAGCGACTCGGGGAGGACGCGGGAGCTGGTCCCGATCCCGCCCTTCCACCCGAATGCCGACGTCCCCGCCCCGGCGCCCACGGCGCCCTCCTCCACCGGCCCCTCGGAGGCCGACTCCAGCGCGGACACCACGTGCTCCGGCCGGATGGGGCGGGAGCGGATGTCGTTGAGCCCCGAGTCGTTGGTCTCGCCCACCACCGGGTTGATGGAGCGCACCCGCTCCATGCCGTCGCGCTCGAGGAGCCACGCCACCATGGCGTCGGCGGCCTTCCACACGCACAGCGTGCAGGTGAGGAGGATGGGGGTCTCCAGCTCACCCAGCTCCTGCACCTGGGTGACGCCCATGAGCTTGCCGAAGCCGTTCCCGACGTGGATGGCGGCGGGGACGCGGCTGAGGTACGGATTGCCGCCGTGGGGGAGGATGGCGGTGACGCCGGTGCGCACGTTGTCGCCCTCGATCACCGTGGTCTGCCCCACGCGGACGCCGGCGACGTCGGTGATGCCGTTCTTGGGACCCGGTTGGAACACCCCGGGTGCGAGGCCGATGTCCCGGGCGCGGGGGCGAGCGGCGGCGTCCTGGCTCATGGCCTGGGCCGGGGCGAGGACGACGAGAGCGGCGGCGAGAAGCGGAGCGCAGCGCACAGGAATACCTCCATGATCAGGAACGGACCGTGTCCAGGAGCATGAGTCCCAGAAGGACCGGATGGTAGAGGAGGGAGCCGAAGAAGACCTTGCGGGCGGCCCGGTCGGTGAGGTCCCGGGCGGCGTCCACGCCAACGGCGAGGAAGGCCAGGCTCGCGACGAGCGCGCCCCAGAAGTAGACGGGCCCGGTGTAGCCGAGCCAGGTGGGGATGCCGCTCAGCGGGACGAGGGCCAGGAGCCACCCGGTGATGTGCCACCCGATGACCTTGCCCGCCGCGTCGTGGGGCGGGATGAGCCGGAACCCCACGCGGTCGTAGTCCTCGCGGAGCATCCAGGCCAACCCCAGCACGTGGGGGAGCTGCCAGGCGTAGGCGATCGCGAAGAGGCCCAGCCCGCCCAGGCTCAGCGTCCCGGTCGCGGCGCTCCACCCGATGAGGGTGGGCAGCGCCCCGGGCACGCCGCCGGCGAGGGTCGCCAGCGGTGTGCGGGTCTTCAGAGGGACGTAGACGCCGTGGTAGGCGGCCGCCGACAGGATGGTGAGGAGCGCGGGGAGCGCTCCCATGGTGGCGGCCAGGTAGATCACGCCGCCCATGAGGAGCGCCGAGCCGAAGATGAACGCGGTGAGGGAGGCCAGGCGCCCCGCGGGGATCGGGCGGAACCGCGTGCGCACCATGCGGGCGTCCACATCCCGCTCCACGTACTGGTTCAGCGCCAGCGCGCCGGCGGTGGCGAAGCCGACGCCCAGCATGGTGTGGAAGGCGTCGGCGAGGGGGATCTCCCCGTGGGAGGCCACGAAGGCGCTCGCCCCCGCCGTGACCATGACGTACCCGGCGATCCCCGGCTTGGTCAGCTCGTAGAGGGCGCGGCTGCGGGTCCTGGCGGGCGCAGCGGGTCGGGAGACGATGGCGGCCATGGCGCCCCGAAGTTGACCGGGGCCTAGTCGCTCCGCAACGCCTGCACCGGGTGGACTCGGCTCACCCTGCGGGCGGGGAGCCAGGCGGCCGCCGCGGCCACCGACGCCAGGAGGAGGGGGGCCGCCACCAGCGCCACCGGGTCCGTCGATCCGACGTCGATGAGGAAGCGCTCCACGAGCACGCCCAGGCCCAGGGCGGCGGCCATCCCTGCGGCGCCACCCACGAGGACCACGCGCATCCCACCGTGCATCACCAGCGACAGCACCTGGCCCGCCTCGGCGCCCAGCGCGAGGCGGATCCCCACCTCGCGGGTGCGGCGCGCCACCGAGTAGCTCACCATCCCGTAGAGCCCGATGGAGGCCAGGACGAGCGCCAGGACGCCCACCGCGGAGAGCATCACCGCGGCCATGCGGGGAAGGAAGTAGATGTAGCCCAGGTGGTCGGCCATGGTCCCGACCCGGGAGAGGAGGACGTCCGGGTCCAGGCGCCGGGCCTCGTCACGCACGGCAGCGGCCAGCTCGCCCGGGGGGAGGTCACCCCGGGCCACCACGTGGAAACGGCCGTACAGGGCGCCCTGCGCCAC
>JBFYZE010000328.1:0-3048 GCA_041309665.1 Gemmatimonadales bacterium
AGAAGCCGAGATTCCACGCTGGGGAGGGGAAGGCGAGGACCATGACGAGACCGAGGGGAGCGCGGGGCCTGCATCGGGCCGCCGCCCTGGCGATGGGCCTGCTGGCCGCTGCCGTGGCGACGGCGTCGGCCCAGGAGGCGCCGCCCAGCCTGACGCTGGACGAGGCCATCCGCCTCGCGAAGGACTTCAACCCCACCTACCAGAGCACCCGGAACGACCGCCCGGCCGCCGACTGGCGTCTGCGCGAGGCGTACTCCGGGTTCCTTCCCACTGCCAGCGCCAACTCCAGCTTCAGCTGGGTCGAGGGCGGCGCGCAGCGCTTCGGCACGGTGGATCTGGGCACGTCGGGGACCGACTGGTACCAGTCCTACTACAACCTGAGCGTGAGCTGGCAGCTGGACGGAAGCACCGTCTTCGGCTTGCCCGCGGCCCGCGCGAACCAGAGGGCCGTGGACGCCCGCATCACCGCCGCCGAGTTCGACCTGGAGTCGCAGGTGGCCATGCAGTACATGGCGGTGCTGCGCGCCCAGGACGGCGTGGAGGTGGCCCAGCGCCAGCTGGAGCGCGCCGCACAGAACCTGCAGATCGTGCGCTCCCGGGTCTCCTCGGGAGCCGCCGCAGGGACCGACGGGACGCAGGCGGAGGTGGACCTGGGCCGTGCCGAGGTAGGGCTGATCCAGGCCCAGCGGCAGTACCGGGAGGGGATGGCGCTCCTGGCGGAGCGCCTCGGCACCACCCTGGAGGGCGACACCCGCCTCTCCAGCGCGTTCCCCGTCTTCCAGCCGGGCTGGGACCGGGACGAGCTCATGGCCCTGGCCATGGCCTCGCACCCCTCGCTCCGCGCCTACGAGGCCCAGGAGCGGGCCGCCGGCGCCACGGCGAAGCAGGCGGCGAGCCAGTACTTCCCCTCCTTCTCGGTGACCGGCCGAATGCAGGGCGCCGCGCAGGAGGCGACGAACCAGGCCTACGTGGTGGGGCAGACGCAGGACTACCTCGCGTCCCAACGCTCGAACTGCGAGTTCTCCAACGCCCTCATCCGGGGCGTCCCGGGGCTCGGCGGCCAGATCAAGGACTGCAACCAGTACCTGTTCACCGACCAGCACCGCGCCGCGGCCCTGGCCGGGAACGACGTCTTCCCGTTCAGCTTCACGAAGCTCCCCCTGTCCCTGACCTTTCAGGTCTCCATTCCCATCTTCACGGGGTTCTCCCGCCAGCGTCAGGTGTCGGAGGCGTTCAACCAAGCCGAGGACGCCAAGCACAACCGGCGCGCCGAGGAGCTCCGGCTGCGCACCGCCGTCACCCAGGCCTTCGACGCCCTGACGGCGGCGCACGAGGTGGTGCGCCTGGAGGAGCGCAACCGGGGCCTCGCCGAGGACCAGCTCCAGATGCAGCGGCGCCGCTACGCCCTGGGCGCCGCCGCGCTCCTCGAACTCCTCGACGCCCAGACCAGCCTCACCACGGCGGATCAGGCCTACCTGAACGCCGTGTACGACTTCCACTGGAACCTGATCCGCCTGGAGGCCGCGGTGGGCCGCCCGCTGCGTCCCGAGTAGCGACGCACTCCGCCATCCGGCTCACCCCGAAAGGACCCATAGCGTGGACATCATTCGCGACACCAAGCCCCAGAAGAAGAAGAAGCGGATCTACTGGATCACGGGGGCCGCGCTGGGCCTCGTCGTGATCACCGTGCTCATCCGGCAGCTCCCGAGCGCCGCCCCTACCGTGGAGGCCGCCACGGTGTGGCGCGACACGGTGGAGCAGGGGACCATGGTGCGTCAGGTGCGCGGGCCGGGGACGCTGATCCCCGAGCAGATGCGCTGGATCACCGCCGTCACCGCGGGCCGGATCGAGCAGATCCTCTCCCTCCCGGGGACCGAGGTGAGCGCCGGGGACCTCATCATGCGCATGAGCAATCCGGATGTGGACATGCAGCTCCTGCAGGCGCAGCAGCAGCTCTCCCAGGCGCAGGCGGCGCTGGCCCAGCTGCGCACGTCGCTCGAGACCGGCGAGCTCACCCAGCGCGGGACGGTGGCCACGGTGCGCACCCAGTTCCTCGACACCAAGCGCGTCTACGAGACCAACCAGAAGCTCTTCGACGAGAACCCGGACCTGGTGGCCCGGGCCGACCTGGACCGGTCGCGGGAGAGCATGGAGGAGCTCCAGACCCGGCTGAAGATCGAGGAGGATCGACTCGGGGTCATGGAGAGGACGGTGCAGGAGCAACTCGACGCCCAGCTCGAGCAGATCGAGCGGCTCAAGGACCTCGTGCAGTTCAATCAGGACCGCCTGGGCTCCATGCAGGTGCGCGTGCCCGTGGCCGGGGTGCTGGCACCCCTGGACATCCCCTTGCAGGAGGGGCAGTGGGTGCAGTCGGGGCAGCAGCTCTCCCGGGTGGTGGTGCCGGGCCGGTTGAAGGCGGAGATCCGCATTCCCCAGACGCAGGCGCAGGACATAGTGGTGGGACAGCAGGCGCTCATCGACACCCGCACAGACACGATCGTCGGACAGGTGGTGCGCATCGACCCCGCCGTGCGCCAGGGCACCGTGACCATCGACGTGGCGCTCCCCCCGGAGCTCCCCGCGTCGGCGCGCCCCGACCTGAGCGTGGACGGGAACGTCATCATCGAGCGCCTGGACGATGTGGTCTACGTCGGCCGCCCGAGCTTCGGCCAGGCCAACCAGCAGGTGAGCATCTTCCGCGTCACCCCCGACGGCGGATACGCCGAGCGGGTCACCGTGCGCCTGGGCGCGAGCTCGGTGAACGAGATCGAGGTGCTGGAGGGGCTGAAGCCCGGCGACGTGGTGATCCTGTCCGACATGTCCCAGTGGGACGGCTTCGATCGGGTGAGGCTGAGGAACTGATGATCAAGCTCCGCAACCTCGAGAAGTCCTTCCGCACCGGCGCGGGAGAGACGTTCGTGCTCCGGCGCATCGACGTGGACATCGCGCAGGGGGAGTTCGTCACGATCATGGGCCCCTCCGGAGCGGGGAAGACCACGCTCCTCTCCATCCTGGGGATGCTGGACGGGGACTGGCGCGGGGAGTACT
>JBFYZE010000329.1:0-4999 GCA_041309665.1 Gemmatimonadales bacterium
GCGGCGGAGGCCAGGCTCGGCCCATTCCCCGCGGCGGAGGCCGGCGTGTCTGCACCCCCCACGGCGGAGGCCGGCCTCGGCCCATCCGAAGCAGAGGATGCCGGCCTCGGCCCGCTCCCCGCGGCTCCCGCGCGGACCACCCGTGCCGGCTGGGCGGCCCTGGCGGGAGAGGTGGTCGCCCCGCCGCGCGAGGTCCGTGTGCCCGACCCAGGGGCGCCCGCCGTGGATGCGCCCGTGGCGGGTGCGACGGCGGTGGGTGGCACGGGGAGGGTCGACGAGATGGAGCCGATCTCCGCAGACCCGAGCACCGCCGACACGGACCTCTCCCGGCTCGATCCCGAGCTCCGCGCCAAGGTGGCGCGCGTCATCGAGCGCATGGCCGCCGAGCATGGCATCCAGGTCACGGTGACCGAGGGATACCGCACCCCGGAGAGGCAGGAGCATCTCTACGCCCAAGGGCGCACCCGCCCGGGCCCCGTGGTCACATGGACCACCGAGTCCCTCCACAGCGAGGGACGAGCCGCGGACCTGAAGGTGAAGGGACCCTGGGAGCAGCCCCGCGCCTACGCCCTCCTCCAGAAGGTGGCGCGGGAGGAGGGGCTGCACACGCTGGGCCTGAATGACCCCGGGCACGTGGAGCTCCGCAGTGGCGGAGGCCCGCGCGGCGACGTCCGGGGGCCCTTCGCCCGGGAGGCGGCCCTGCCCGAGGCGGCCCACCCGCAGGCCACTCCTGGTCTCCGGGTCCAAGGGGGGGCCACCGAGGCCCCCGTCGCCCGTGCCGCCTCGGTGGCCGCGCCCGCCGCCGTCGCCGCCGTGGCCACGCCGGCCCGCCCTGGGCGCAGGAACGGCCCTGTCATGCAGGCGGACAAGGCGGCACCTCCGGCTGCGGAGGTCTCCAAGCAGGCGGGCGCAGGGACCGCCGTCGACCCGTCCGGAGCCGCGACCCTCGCGTCGGGACCCGCGCCGGTCGCTCCGTTCGGGCCTACGCCTGTGGCGCCTCCCGCCGCTCCGGCGGCCCCGCACGTGGACGCCATGGCCGGCGTCGAGCGGGTCCTCCAGGCCCGGGACGCGCTGGCGGCCGCGCCCGTCCAGAGGGTGAGCCTCCGCCTGGACGGCGCCGGCTCGCCGGTGGAGCGCATCCGGGTGGCCCTGACCGACCAGACGCTGGACGGCGCCGTGGACGTGCGCGATGCCGCGCTGGCCGCGCGCCTGAGGGGCGATGCCGGCACGCTGCTGCGCGCCCTGGTGGATCGGGGATACGAGTCGCCCTCGCTCACGGTCGCGGGGGCCCTGGCGACCAGCGCCGCGGGCGACGGGGCTCCGGATCTCCTGGTCCCCATGTCCCGGAGCGACACGGTGCCGCAGGTGCTCCGTGCCCTCCTGGCGCAGCGCGGGCGCGAGGAGCGCTCCGCTCCGCGCGACGAGCAACCACCTCGCAGAGAGAACCGGAGGGAAGGACGATGATCACGCAGGCGGTGGGAGCGAGCGGATACCCTGCGAGCATCCAGGCACCGGGTGGGAAGCTGGGCAAGGACGAGTTCCTCAAGATCCTGGTGGCCCAGCTCCGCAACCAGGACCCCATGAACCCGAGCAGCCCCGAGGAGTTCTCGGCCCAGCTCGCCCAATTCTCCAGCCTGGAGCAGCTGATGCAGGTGAACCAGACCCTCACCTCCCAGGCCGCGGCGGATGCCGCCCTGGCGCAGGCGCTGAACAACAGCGCTGCGGTGGGCGTGCTGGGCCGCACCGTCCTGGCCGTGGGTGACACCGTGGAGGTTTCCGGCACCGGCGAGGATCGGGTGACCGTGGGCGTGGGCGGGTCGGGAGGGCACGCCACCCTCACCCTCTACGACGAGGACGGGAACGTGGTGGGCTCCCGCGACGCCGGAGAGCTCGGGCCCGGCCGCCAGGTCATCGAGTTGAAGGGGGCCGCCGACGGCCTGCCCCCGGGGCGGTACCGCTATGCCGTCACCCTGGAGGACGGCTCCGGCGGGGAAGTGGCCGTCCAGACGTTCACCCGCGCGCTCATCGACGGAGTGCGCTACGGGCCCCAGGGGCCCACCCTGACATCCGGGGGGCTGGAGATCCCGCTTGCGGATGTCGTCGAAATCATCGTGCAAACGGACTGATCCCAACCCGAGGAGAACCGCATCATGATGCGATCCCTGTTCTCTGGCGTGTCCGGCCTCCGGAACCACCAGATCCGCATGGATGTCATCGGCAACAACATCGCGAACGTGAACACGGTGGGGTTCAAGGCCGGCCGTGTCACCTTCGAGGAGGCCTTTGCCCAGCTCCTCCAGGGGGCCAGCCGTCCTCCCGGGGACTCGTCCAGCGTGTCCGGCGGCGTGAATCCGATGCAGGTGGGGCTGGGGATGAACATCGGGTCCATCGACCTGCTGTTCACCCAGGGCAACATCGAGTCCACCGGCGTCACCACCGACCTGGCCATCCAGGGCGACTCCTTCTTCGTCGTCTCCAACGGCAAGGGGAACGTGTTCACCCGCTCCGGCAACTTCCAGCTCGACGCAGGCGGCCGGCTGGTGTCCTCCACCAACGGGTTCGTGGTGCAGGGCAAGATGGCGGTGGACGGCGTCCTCACCGGCACCATCCAGGACGTCCGCATCCCCTTCGGCCAGAAGTCGGCGGCGCGGGCCACGGAGAACATCGCCCTGGCCGGGAACCTGAACGCCGAGGCCGAGGTGGGCGACACGCGGGAGACCACCATCACGGTCTTCGACGCCATGGGCGCCGGCGAGACCGCGACCATCACCTTCACGAAGGCCTCGGGGACGACCTGGGACTACGCCATCGAGGTGTCCGAGGGCACGGTGGTGGGTGGCGGCACCGGCACGCTGACCTTCGACAACCAGGGCCGCCTCGCCGATCCGGCCCCAGCCACGCCTTTCGAGTTCACCCCCGCCTCGGGCGCGGCCAACGTCGTGGTCGACATCGACTGGGGGACGGCGGGGCAGGTGGACGGGATCTCCCAGTTCGCCGCGCCGTCCACCGCGGTGCTCAAGGGGCAGGACGGCTACACGATGGGTGAGCTGGAGCGCTTCAGCATCGACCAGACCGGGACCATCACCGGGGCGTTCAGCAACGGGGTGACGCTGACGCTGGCACAGATCGCCCTGGCCGACTTCAACAACCCCGCCGGCCTCATCCGCAGCGGCGACAACGTGTACCAGGTTTCGGCCAACTCGGGCTCGCCGGTGCTCGGCTTCTCCGGCACGGGGAGCCCGTCGACCATCACCTCCGGCGCCCTCGAGATGTCCAACGTGGACCTGGCGCAGGAGTTCACCAGCATGATCACCGCGCAGCGCGGCTTCCAGTCCAACGCCCGGGTGATCACCACCTCCGACGAGATGCTCCAGGAGGTGGTCACGCTGAAGCGGTAGGCCCGGTTCCAGGGCCCTCGACCCGACGAGGCCTCGTCGCCCCGCCGCGGCGTCGCACCCCGGCCCCCGCCCCGGATTCCCGGGACGGGGGCCGGGCCGTCCGCGGGCCGGAAAAAGCCGCCGCCCGGGGACCGGCAGTCCTTTCCGGTCGGGTGGCCACGGCCGCGACGTCCATGCCCCCGCCACATGCCGGCCGTGCCTGTAAACCGTTGTGCCGCAAAGAAAGACAGGGTCCATCGGAGAGGGCTCCAGCGGCGTACGCGGTGGTACGGCCCATGCCCTGGAGGTGGGCGGCCCACCCGCGACCGACCCATCCGAGGAGATCCAGCGCATGGCCGAGTCGGAACCCAAGGAAGCCACCGAAGCCCCCACTCCCGGCCGGAGCGGGAAGGTCGTCGTCCTCGCCGTGCTCGTGGCCACCCTGGGCACCGGCGCGCTTGCCGGCCAGCGGCTGGTGGGGCCGGGCCTGGGCGCGGCCCTGGCCAACCGGGCCCCTGCGGCAGGCGGGCACGAGGGGGAGGTGGCCCAGGCCATGTACGTGGTGGACAACCTGGTGGTGAACCCCGCGGGTTCCGGGGGGTCGCGGTTCCTCCTCACGAGCGTGGCGATCGAGGCCGCGACCGCCGAGGTGGCCGCCGACCTGGTGCTCCGCGACGTGGAGATCCGCGACGCGTTCACGCTCGTCCTGGGAAGCCGCACGGTGGAGAGCCTCTCCGACATCGCCCAGCGCGCGGCCCTCACCCGGGAGTTGCGGGTGGCGGTGGAGGGGCTGCTGGGGCCGGGGAGCGTGCGGCGGGTCCTCATCCCCCAGTTCGTGATCCAGTAGCCCATGAGCTCCGAGGCCCTGTCCCAGAACGAGAACGACCTCCTGTTCGGCGGGGGGGGTATGCCCGAGCCTGCGTCCGACGCGGCGCAGGATGTCCGGGTCTACGACTTCAGGCGCCCGGTGCGCATCTCCAAGGACCGGAAGCGCGCGCTCACCGCCATGTACGGACTCGTGGCCAAGTCGGTCGAGGGGTGGCTCGCAGGGCGCGTGCGTGACGCCGTGGAGATGGACCTCCTCAGCGTGGAGCAGCTCACCTTCGGAGAGTTCACGCTGGCGCTCCCCTCCCCGTGCTCGTCCTACGTGGTGGACATGAAGACGGCTGGGGCGAAGGGGGTCATCGACTTCGGCCGGGAATTCGCGTTCTTCCTCGTGGACCGGCTCCTGGGGGGGGGCAGCTCCCCCGTCCCCGTCCCCGAGCGCGCCCTCACGCCCCTCGAGCGGCTGGTGGTGCGCATCGCCGCCGAGCGCGTGGCCCACCAGCTCGGCGAGGCGTGGCGGGACCACGTCAAGCTGGGCCTCGAGATCTCGAGGTTCGAATCCGACCCCGAGATGCTCGAGGCGGCGAACCGGGAGGATCCGGTCCTGGTGGCCCACGTCGGCGTCAAGCTGGCCGGGCTCCAGTCGGCGCTCATGCTCTGCCTCCCGTTCGCGCCGTTGGAGGCGTTCTTCACCGGCGCGGCGGGCCGCCGCCCGGTCACGGTGCACGGGACCGCGGAGGAGCGCCTGCAGGACCAGCTCCACCTGGAAGCCTCCCTGCGCAGCGCCCGGCTCAGAG
>JBFYZE010000330.1:0-4266 GCA_041309665.1 Gemmatimonadales bacterium
TGCTTCATGGGATCCTCCGAATGTGCTGCGGGGCGAGAAGATCACCGTAGGTCCGCCGGGGGGCCGCAGCAAGTGCGGGGGGAGCGAGCGCCCCGTGCGCGGCTGCCGCCCGTCGCCGGCAAACGTCCCGGTCAGCGCCCCACGTAGCGCTCCATGGCCAGCGCCACCTTCTCCAGCACCATGTCCACGGTGATCCGCCGCATCCCGTCGCGGCGCTCGGGCGTGACCGGGTAGGGCTCTCCCGGGTGCTCTGCGTACCCGTCCACAACCAGGTCCTCGAAAGCCCGGTACGGGCCGCTCCGCCGGGGGTTGGTGTGGCCGAAGAGCCCCACCACCGGGGTCCCCACCGCCCGACTCACGTGGAGGGGGCCCGTGTCGGGGGAGAGGGTGAGCGCGCTCCCCTCCAGGAGCCAGACCAGTCGTCGCACGTCGTCGCCCAGGGCGTCGACCACCCTCGCCGAGGTGCGTGACAGGACCTCGTCCGCGATCCTCCGCTCCGTCGGCGACGGCCCCCCCACCAGGACGGGACGAAGCCCGTGGTCCCGCTCCAGCGCCTCGAGCACCCGGGCCCACCCGGCGGCGTGCCAGTCCTTCCTCGGGTCGCTCGTGCCCAACACCACCGCGCACGCCGGCCGGTCCAGGGAGGAGAAGAACGCCGCCTGCGCTTCCCGCTCCCGCTCATCGGGGACCAGGTCCCACGACAGTGGCTCCGGGTCGACGCCGAGCCAGCTCAGGAACTCGAAGTACTGGTCCTGCACGTGCTGAGGCTCGTGGGGAGGGATGCGGTGGGTGGTGAACAGCCATTGGAGGTCGCGGGCCCGGGCCCGGTCGAACCCCAGCTTCACCGCGGCAGGCGTAAGCGCGGTGAGGACTCCTGCCTTGAGGTAGACCTGGAGGCCCAGGAGGAGGTCGAAGCGCCGAGCGCGGACGTGCGCGGCGAAGTCCACGAATCCGCCGATGCCCCGGAGCCCCGGGCGGCGCTGGAAGACGAGGAAGTCGTCGATGGCGGGGTGCGCCCCCACCAGCGCGCGGGCCGCGGGCTGGACGACCCAGGTGATGCGCGTCCCGGGCCACGTCCGCTTCAGCGCGCTGGCCACGGGAAGGACGTGCACCGCGTCTCCCAGCGCCGACAGCATGACGATGCACACCTCACTCGGGGGCGGGCCCGACCAGCCCGGCCGGTTGCCCCCCGTTGCCCCCGGAGATCCGGGTGACGCCGCATCTCCCCGGGTCATGGCGCCCTGCCCGGCGGTGCGAACCCCGCGCCCAGCGCGGCCCACCCGTCTTCGCCCAGCGATCGACCGCTTCGCGCTCCCAGCTTGCGCAGGGACCGCTCCAGGCGTCGGCGCATGGTCTCGCCGACCCCCGGCCCCGGTCCGGACGCGAGGCGGCATCCGTCCAGATCCACCACCCAGGCGCGGATCCCGTCGCCCGTCGGCTGGAGCACGAGGTTCTTGGCGTTGAGGTCCGCGTGGCGCACGCCGGCCTCGGCCAGCCGGCGCACCAGCGTGCCCGCGGCGGCCAGGGCGGGGAGGGGGGGCACGGAGCGCTCCCCGTCGCCGAAGAGGACCTCCGCCAGGTCCACGCCGCCCGGGATCTCCTCGGTGACCAGGTCCGCCCGGTAGAAGGCTCCCGCGGCGTGCACGGACCCCGCCACGACAGCGGGGGTGGGAATCCCCCGGCGCGAGGCCTCCAGCGAGGCGCGCAGCTCGGCCACGGGGCGCGGCTCGCCCACCGCGAAGTACCAATCGCGCAGCCAACGCGCCATCAGTCCTCCCCGGCGGTAGTGGCGCACCACCCAGCCTCGCGCGTGGGCATGGCCCGGCGCTGGCGCGGGAACCGCCCAGGTGCGGCCGCGCCCCACCAGCGCTCTGCACCCGGGCTGGGCGCCGGCCCAGGCGTGGAACGTGCCCCCCGATCCAAGCACCCGGGTGGCCCACGGTGCAGCGTCCGACCGGGCGAAGCCCCAGGCGCCGGGGCCCTCGACCCGCACGTAGCCGTCGGGGAGGCTCACAGATAGCGGCATCGCGCCAGCTCCACCTTCTCCAGGACGTCGGCCACCGTGATGGCGTCCATGCGCCCCTCGCGGGGAAGATACGCCGAGGGGTCCGGCGCGTCGCCGCGGTCGGTGTAGCGGTCCACCACCAGGTCGCGGAAGTCCCGCCACGGCCCCACGCGCCAGGGATTCGTGTGGCCGAAGAGCCCAACCACCGGCACCCCCATGGCGTGGGCGAGGTGGAGGGGTCCGGTATCCGGCGCCACCGCCAGCGCCGAGCCGTTCAGCCTCCCCATGAGCGTCCGCACCGACCCGGCGAGCGCGTCCACCGGTCGGGTGGACGCAGCGCGCAGGATGCGCTCCACCGCCTCCCGCTCCCGCGGGGAGGGGCCGCCCAGGAGCAGCACCTGGAAGCCCAGGTCGCGGTCCAGTGCGTCGGCCAGCCCCGCGTACCGCTCGGGAGCCCAGTCCTTCTTCGGGTTGGCCGAGGCCACCACGAGCGCGGCCGCCGGCCGCCCGCGGAGCCCGTCGAAGTAGGCGCGCGACTCCGCTTCCTCCTCGGGGGAGAACGTCAGCCCCCACGCCACGGGCGCGTCCCGGTCCACGCCCAGCGCCCAGCGGAAGTCCAGGAAGAGGTCCTGGGTGTGCTTCCAAGGTCCTTCGGGGAGCACGTGGGTGTGAAGCCAATGGATCCCGTCGCGCGTCTTGGACGGCGGCAGGCCCACGCGCACCCGCGCGCCGGAGAGGAGCGTGGGCCACGCCGACTTCAGGTAGCGCTGGAGGTTCAGCGTCAGGTGGGCATCCACGCCCACCATGGCACGCCGGAGCTCCCGCACCCCGCGCACGCCGTCGCGGGAGCGGTACACGATAACGCGGTCCACCGCCGGGTGGTGCAGGAGGACCTGCGCCGGCGCCGGCTCGGCGACCCAGGTGACGTGGATGGAGGGATCCACCCGCTTCAGGTCCAGCGCCAGCGGGAGGCCGTGGACCGCGTCGCCGATCCCGGAGAGGAGGACGAGGCAGACCCGCCTGGGCGCCGCC
Source organism: Gemmatimonadales bacterium (assembly GCA_041309665.1). Taxonomy (GTDB): domain Bacteria; phylum Gemmatimonadota; class Gemmatimonadetes; order Longimicrobiales; family Gaopeijiaceae; genus SZUA-318. The sequence goes on from JBFYZE010000330.1 coordinate 3,038, forward strand.
GGGGGGAGCAGGACGGGACCGTCGGCGGTGACGACCCGCTGAGCGAGCACCTAGCGCGCTCCGGCGTCCGCCACCTGCCAGAGGTGGAGGGGGGAGCCGACGTGCGTGTGACCCTTGATGCGGAGCTCCAGATGATACGCCCCCGGCGTCGGGAACACGATGTTCTCGAGGGGCATGATGAGGTAGGTCCGCCCCGGCCGCCCGTCGGTGCCGCGGGACCGAACCTCCGTCTCCCCGTTCACCGTGAACGACGGCTTGGGCCCCTGGCCCATCAGCTCCACCTTGAACTGGTAGCGTCCGCCGTCGCCGGCATCCCACTCGAGGGCCACCACCAGGACCATCTCGTCCTGCTTCGCGGGGAACCCGGGTGCGGCCAGGTCGTTGAACGCCCCCTGGATGTCCAGCTTCCCGTCGGGCCGCAGCTGGGCGTGCTCGCAGAACGTCATCATGAGGATGTGCATGGCTCAGCGCTCCTCGGGGCCCCATCCGCCGCCGCCCGGCGACCGGATGCTCAGCACGTCCCCGGGCAGCACGGAGAAGCTGGCCTTGGAGGGGAGGCGCTCCTCCACCCCGCCGCGGATCAGGACGTTCTCGCCGGCGGCGCCGTCCGCGCCGCCCCGGGTGCCGGACGGCCCCACCGCCCTCCGCTCGCTCAGCAGCGCCACGCGCCCCTCCGTGAGCACCCTGAGGTCCCGGCGCAGGCCGTCGCCTCCCCGGTGCGCACCGGCGCCTCCGCTCCCCCGGCGGATCCCGTAGCGCTCCACCCGGAACGGGTAGGCGTGCTCCAGCGCCTCCACGGGCGTGTTCAGCGAGTTGGACATGTGGACGTGCACGGCGGAGAGGCCGGGCCCCGACGGACCGGCCCCCATCCCTCCCCCCACGGTCTCGTAGTACGCGAACGGCTCCCCGGTGCGCGGGTCGGTACCGCCCACCGTGGTGTTGTTCATCGTGCCCTGGGAGAGGGCGGGCATGAGGTCGGGAAGCGCCACCTGGAACGCGCGGATCAGCACGTCGGTGATGCGCTGGCTCGTCTCCACGTTCCCGGCCGCCACGGAGGCCGGCATGCGCGCGTTCACCACGCTCCCCACGGGGAGCACGAGCTCCACCGCCGACATGGAGCCGCCCCCGGCGGGGAGGGGCTCCCCGAGGAGCGCCTCCACCACGCAGCGCACCACGTAGCGGCACGCGGAGGCGGTGATGGCCGAGACCGCGTTGACCCCCCCGGCCAC
>JBFYZE010000331.1:0-2558 GCA_041309665.1 Gemmatimonadales bacterium
CCGGCGCCGGACAGGCGCCTGCGCGCCAGGCGGCGGTCCACAGCGGCCTGCCCGCCACGATCCCGGCGCTGACCGTGAACAAGGTCTGCGGGTCCGGGCTCAAGGCCGTCATGCTCGCGGCACAGGCCATCAAGGCGGGTGACGCGCGCCTGGTGGTGGCCGGCGGCATGGAGTCCATGTCCGCGGCTCCGTTCTACGTTCGGGGCCTGCGCGCCGGCGTGAAGTTCGGCGACCAGACCCTGCAGGACGGACTGATCTACGACGGGCTCTGGTGCTCCTTCGGGAACTGCCACATGGGTGGGCACGCAGAGTACACGGCCCACAAGGCCGGCGTGAGCCGCGCCGACGCCGACGCCTTCTCCCTGCGCTCACACCAGAAGGCGGTGGCGGCCATCCAGGAGGGGCGCTTCAAGAACGAGATCGTCCCGGTCGAGATTCCGGGCCGGAAGGGCGTGACGGTCGTGGACACCGACGAGGGCCCCCGCGCGGACACCTCGCTGGAAGCCCTGGCCAAGCTGAAGCCGGCCTTCGTGAAGGACGCTCCGGCAGGCCTCCCCGAGCATGTCGTCACCGCAGGCAACGCGCCGGGCCTGAACGACGGAGCGGCCGCGGTGGTGGTGGCCTCGCTGGCGTACGCGGAGGCCCACGGGCTGGCCATCGACGCCGTGATCGGCGCCTATGCTGTGGGCTCCACCGAGCCCAAGGATCTGTTCTTCGCCCCCATCGACGCGGTGCAGAGGCTCATGGCCAAGGAGGGGAAGGCCATCGGCGACTATGGGCTCTTCGAGGTGAACGAGGCGTTCGCGGTGCAGGCCATCGCCGACATGCGGGCGCTGGGGATGGACGAGGAGGTGGTGAACGTGAACGGGGGAGCCGTGGCGCTGGGACACCCGATCGGGGCGTCCGGGGCCCGGGTCCTCGTGACGCTCCTCCACGCCATGGACCAGCGCGGCGTGGCCACCGGGATGGCCGCGCTCTGCCTGGGCGGAGGGAACGCCGTGGCGCTCTCGGTGGAGCGGCGCTGAATGCGCGGCGTGGCCCGGTTGGAGCTTCTCGCGGTGGTCCTTCCGGCCGGTCCGGCAAGGTCCTCGAGCCTCGGGCGATGACGCCCGGGGCTCTTTGGTTTTCAGGGGCGTGCGTTCGCTGACGCACGACGGGCGCGGGCGGATCCGCCTGGTGTGGCGGCTCCTCCTGTTTCTCCTGGTGGTGGAGGCGGTGGTGGTGGTGGTGGGGTGGGTCGTCCCGGGGCGCAGCCTGTGGAGCGCCTCCACGGCCCTCCTGGCGGGCTCCCTCGGCGCGGGGCTCCTCCTCCTCCGCCTCGAAGGGCGGCGAGCGGGCTCGCTGGGCTTCCACCTGGCCGGCTCGGTGCCCGGGGAGGTGGGGAAGGGGGGTGGGCTGGGACTGGGGCTCGCCGTGCTGGTTGTGGCGGGGATCACCCTGGCCGGCGGCGTTCGCTGGGCCCGGGAGGCCGGGTCCGCGTGGGGCTGGGTGGAGGGTGCGGTGAGGGCGGGGGTCCTCCTGGCGATCGCGGCGGCGGCGGAGGAGGCGCTCCTGAGAGGGTATCCGCTCCAGGCGCTGGCCGAGGGGATGGGGCCGGGTTGGGCCCTGGCGGCCACGTCGGCGGGGTTCGGGGCGCTGCACCTCGGCAACCCCGGCGCGGGCGCCATGGGGGCGGTGAACACGGCGGCGGCGGGGCTCTTCCTGGGCGCGGTGGTGCTGCGCACGGGGAGCCTGTGGTGGGCGACGGGGGCTCACCTGGGATGGAACTGGGGGGTGGCGTACCTCGCCGACCTCCCGTTGAGCGGGATCGAGGTGGCCGACGCCCCGGGCGTGGCGGCCACCGTGGTGGGACCGGGCTGGCTGGGGGGAGGGGCCTTCGGCCCGGAAGCGAGCGTGGTTGCCACGGTCGGCTTCCTGGCGGCCGCGGCCGCGTGCTGGTGGGGGCCGTGGCTGTCGCTCGAGAGCGCCGCCGCGGCACGGCGGCGCCCGGCGGTGGGGCTGGAGTCCGAACGCAACGTTGCGGCGTCCTCGGGGCGCCGCGGACCTGGAGAGGAGGGCGGGACATGAGCATCGACCGGATCGCGGTGGTGGGGAGCGGCACCATGGGGAACGGCATCGCGCACGTGGCGGCCCAGAGCGGCCACCCGGTGATCCTCCTGGACGTGTCCAGGGACTTCCTCGACGCGGCCCTGGCCACGATCGGCAAGAACCTGGACCGGCAGATCAAGAAGGGCGCCCTCGACGAGGCGGCGAAGGCGGCCATCCTGGGACGCATCCGCACCGGGACCGACCTGGCCGCCGGCGTCGCCGACGCCGACCTGGTCGTGGAGGCGGTCCCGGAGAAGGTGGAGCTGAAGCGGAGCATCTTCGCCACGCTGGACGCGGCGGCTCCCGCCGGCGCCGTCCTGGCGACGAACACGAGCTCCATCTCCATCACGCAGATCGCCGCGTTCACGAAGCGCCCGGACAAGGTCATCGGGATGCACTTCATGAACCCGGTCCCGGTCATGCAGCTCGTGGAGGTGATCCGCGGGCTCGCCACCAGCGACGACACCACG
>JBFYZE010000332.1:0-3402 GCA_041309665.1 Gemmatimonadales bacterium
AGGCGCAGGATCTTGCGCTGGAGCCCCTGCATCACGGCGCGGCGCCGCGACTGAAGCCCCTGCCACCCCCAGTAGAAGGTGAGCGAGCCCGCGGCCCCCATGACCGCTCCCACGGCCACCGCGGCCATCTCGACCTCGACGAAGCCCAGCAGGACCATGAGGGTCGCCATGAGCACCATCATCGTGCCCAGAACCCTCCGTTTCATGCCGGTGCTGGGCAGCGCCTCGTCGTCCGCTGCCGCTTCCATCATCGCCCGCCGCTCGGGCTCGGGCCCGGTGAGCGCGAGCGCGCGGGAGGCGTGCTCCCACCCGAGCCCGCAGCGCGGGCAGATGAGGTGCCTCCTCCGGGCCAGCCAGTAGATCAGCCCCCCGAACCCGTACGTGAAGAGGCTGACCCCCACCAGGAGCCCGACGTGTCCGGCTTTGCGGAAGTAGGGGATCCCCTCCCCCTGATAGCCGCACCTCGGGCACCGCCGGATCCCTGCGGGACGGGTGAGCGCCATCCCCACGGGCGTTCCGGTCCCACACGTGGGACACTGGACCGCCCCGGGCTGGAGCGTCTCACCGCAGGTGGAGCAGCGCATGCACTCGTCAGGTCTGGTGATCGGCGAGGAGGTCATCCGTCACTACGGGTACCCCCTCTGGAAGATTCACCCCCGCAGAGCGTCGGCCGGCCCTAGAAGAGCGGTACCACGCGGAGCCGGAGTGCGGCCTCGGCCGGGGCGTTCCCACCCGCCGCGCCCCCCAGTCGCAGGGCGATGAATCCGGAGGCGGGCGGTATCACAATGTAGTGCCGGGCGGAGGACGACCATAGCGACCCGCTCCGGAGGAAGTCGGAGCCCCCGAGCGACTCCGGTGCCAGCGGGTACGGGCCCGGCTCCCTCAGGAGGTCACGCAGCTGCGTCGTGGGATACTCGAAGGGGTAACGCCCGCCGAGACCATCGGCATACAGCGCCGCCGTCCAATCGGCGAAGATCGCTGCCCACGGCCTTCCGGTCGCCGCGGTGACGTTGGCCACGCCGGTGAGCGTGGCGCGCGTCAGGCGCTTGAGCAGTTCCTCCCCGCCCTCGGCGTCCCAGAGGAACAGGGTGTAGAGCCATCCCGCCCCCCTCTCCTCCAGTGATCCCTGGCCTGACGCCACGATGAGGCTCACCGCGGACGGATCGGCGAGGTACTTGCGGGCGCGGGTGCGGTTTCCGGCGCGGTACTCCTCGGCGGCGGCGAGGAGCCCCGAGGCCTGCAGGGCCCTGGCCACCAACTCCTCCGCCATCTGCGCCATCCCCTCGGAGAGCCACAGCGCCTCGGTCCCCTCTGCGCGGCTCTGGAGAACCCGCTGGTTGAAGTGGACCATGTGCTGGAACTCGTGTGCGAGAATCGCCGGGACGACCCTCAGCACGAGCTCCCGCGGCCGCGGGTCGGAGAAGCGGCCCACCGAGTCGGGGACCACGGCGTAGAAGACCTCTCCCCTGTTGCTCCCCTCCCGGGACAGCAGGTCCAGGCCGTAGAAGAACCCTCCGATGAACCCGTCCGACTGCGGGGGGGTGAGCCGGTTCACCGCGGGCGTGAACAGGATGGCCACGCGCTCGTTGGCGTCCAGGTCGGAAGGCGTCCCGAACGCGCGCGTCACCGTGGGGTGGATGACGTCGTCGAAGGTGCGGGCGAAGGCGGACAGCTCTGCCTCCGTGAAGCCGCCCCCGGGCGCCGCGTCGTCCACGTAGAGCACGGCCTGGCCGCTCACCAGGCGCACCGAGGCCTGGACGTCGTCGAAGCGGCCGAGCGAGTTCAGGACCTTGAACGTGCGCCGACTCCCCACGGAGGGGACCACCTTGGCGGGCTCGACCTGGAGTGGCACCGCGCCCCGGTCGGAGGTACCGCGCTCCCGCACGAATCGCGCCTCGGCCTCGCGGAGCATGACCTCGAAGCGCATAGGATGCGGGAGTGGCTCGCCCCCGGAGGCCTCGGCCGCCCGGGCACGCTTCGCTCCTCCAGCCACCTCCGACACGCCGGGGGCGCCGGAGGCCGCTCCGGTGGAGGACAGGCCGTGGAGCGTGAACCCGTAGCGCGCCGCACCCACCGTCCCCGCCACCTGCGTCACCACCAGATACCGCCGACCACCCGGAAGCCGCACACAGCCGAATCCGGCTGCGTCCTCCACGTCCACCGGCTCGCCCGGGACGAAGGCGGGAGTCTGTCCCCCATCGGCCACCGCGAGGGGAAGCCCCGCGCTGACGAGATCCCCGAGCTGCGCGGTGACCTGCACCGTGCGGGCCGGGAGGCAGCGCGGGACCTCTACAGCCATCTCGCCGGACGCGGACGACACCACCCGTCCCCGGATCCCGGAGAAGAGCACCACGTTCTGGTCAGGGGTGGGGCTGAAGCCCGAGCCCCGCACCCGCAGCGTGTCGCCGCCCCGCACGGCCTGCACGGCGAGCGACGCCAGCACGGGGCGCTCGGCCACGAAGACCTGGAACACGACCGTCGCCGCGGCCTGCTCCTGGACGGTGAGGCGGATCTTCGCGGGTCCGACCGTGGAGCCCAGCTGCACCGTCGCGCTCACCAACCCCTGGGCGTCGGTGGTTCCAACGGACGTGGTGACGAGGGATGCATCGCCCGACTCCACGGTCCATCGCACGGTGACGCCCTCCCGGGGTGCACCGGAGTCCACCCTGCGCACCGCCGCCTGCAGCGGCGAGAGGAGCCGCTGGCCGGCCGTGCCGTACTGGCCGTCGCCGCCGGCCACGACCACCTCGAGCTCGGGGAGCGTGGGGTCCGCCGGCCCGTCGCCGCACGAGGCGAGGAACGGAAGCAGGGCGATCCAGGCCGGGGCCCACTTCCTGGAGGGCCGTGTCACCTGGAGGTCCGGACGCGCTCCAGCGCGACGAGGTCGATGATGGGCGTGCCCGTGAGCGAGGACGCGCCGGTGCGCACCCGTCCGGTGACCCGGAGGCGTTCCAGCGGCACCAGCCCCTCCATCTCCCCCGCCCGGTCGGCGGGGATGGCAACGTAGACGAAGGGCCCGTCGGGCCCCCCGTACCGTGTCAGGAGGAAGGGCTCGCCCTCGAAGAAGTCGGTGCGCACCTTCTCGGCGTGCTCCAGGGAGATGAACTGCAGCTCCCAGTTCACGACGCGACCTCGGTGGGCCGTGGGGTCGGACGCCAGGTCCTGGGGCTTCAGCGCTGCAACGGGCGCCCCTGCGGGCTGGGCCGTGCTGTCTCGGGGGGGCAGCCAGGTCCATCCCTCCACGCGGACGCGGACCCAGCTCCCTTCGCGCGCCACCACCTCCACCGCCGTGCCCGGAGCGCCGCGCGCCACGGTGTCGCCGGCGGGAGCCGTGAGCACCACGGCGCCCCGCGCATCGGCGGGCACGAAGGCGACCGGTCTCCCCGCCGGGTTCGGCGCCGC
>JBFYZE010000333.1:0-12031 GCA_041309665.1 Gemmatimonadales bacterium
CCGGCGCCCCAGCCGCAGGCCGCCCTCCACGCCCAGGGCACGGAATGCCTCCTCCCAGCGGATCCGGGAGCGCACGCGCCGGTGCGCCGCGACTTCTCCCGCGAAGGCCGCCGCCAGGACCGCCGCCGCCACCCCAGAGAGCACGGCGGTCGGTCCCTCCGCCACGTCCACCACGAGGAGAGCCGCCGCGCCCGCGAGGAACGTCACGACGCGGACCGTGGACATGCGCGCCGATCTCGAGCGCAGGCCGGCCAGGGTATGCTCGCACGCGGCCACCTCGGCGGCGTACGCCGCCTGCGGCGCGCCGCCCTCCCCTCGAGCGCCCATCATCTCTGCCCCGCCCGCATCAGCGGGGAGCGCAAGAGCGCACCGCGCCGGAGAGCTCATCCAGCAGTCCGTCGAGCTCGGCCAGGGTGTGGTCGCCCATGTGACCGATGCGGAAGGTGGTATCGCGCACCTTCCCGTATCCTCCGCCGATCACCCAGCCTCGCCGGGCCATGTCCTTCACCACCGCCTGGGGATCCATCCCCTGCGGCACCTCCACCGCCGTGACCGTGGGGGAGCGTCTCCCCTCCGGTGCCAGGATCTTCAGCGCCGTCCCGGTGCGCGACGCCTCCTCCTCCACCCACGCCCACGTGCGCTCGGCCATGCGGGCATGGCGCGCCCACCTCACCTCCATCCCCTCGGCGCGCACGCGCGGAAGCTGGGCTTGCAGGGCGTAGAGCAGGCTGAGGGCCGGCGTGGTGGGCGTCTGGAGCTTCTCCAGGTTCCGGGCGTGGGCGATGAGGTCGAAGTACATCCCGCGCGCGGGCGTCCGGGCCGCGACCTCCAGCATGCGCTCCGACGCCACGCCGAACGCCAGCCCCGGGGGCAGCGCCAGCGCCTTGTGGGATCCCGTGAGCACGAAGTCCAGCCCCCAGGCGTCGGCGTGGAGCTCGGCGCCACCCACGCCGGTGACCGAGTCCACCAGCACGAGCGCTCCCGAGTGTTCCCGCACCATCGCGGCCAGCGCGGCCACGTCGTTGAGCGCGCCCGTGGAGGTCTCCGAGTGCACCAGCGTGACCGCAGCGTAGTCGCAGGCACCGAGCGCCGCGCGCACCTCGCCGGGATCGTGGACGCGGCCTTCGGGAACGGCCAAGCGGTCCACAGGGCGTCCGCACGCCTCGGCGATGCCGGCGAAGCGCTCGCTGAACGCGCCGTTCACGAGCGCCAGCACCCTCCCGGTCCCGCTGTTGCGCACGGCGGCCTCCATGAGGCCGGTGGCCGAGGAGGGCGAAACGAACACCGGGCGGGCGGTCCGGAACACCTCGCGGAGCCCTTCCTGGAGCTCGCCCATGAGCTCCTGGAATCCGGCGCCCCGGTGGGCGATCATCTGCCGGGCCTGGGCCTCGAGGATTCCGGGGCGCACCTCCGTGGGACCGGGAAGGAAGAACCGGCCGGACTCTAGCGCCATGCGTCCTTCCAGCGTTTGTAGTGGACGGTGACCACACCGGCACGCTCCAGCACCTCCAGGCCGGCGGAGTCGCGGTACGCCTCCCGGAAGAACACGTGGCTCACCTTGGCCTGCACCATGAGCTTGGCGCACATGACGCACGGGCTCGCCGTGACGAACGCCACCTTGTCCGGCACGTCTCCCGGCGCCTTCACGAGCGCGTTCATCTCCGAGTGGATGCACCCGCACTTCCCCGCTTCGTTGGAGTCGCACTGGTTGGGGAAGCCGCGCACGTTGCCGTTGTACCCGATCGCGAGCACGTGCTCCAGGCGCTGGTCGGTGACCACCGTTCCCACCTGGAGCCGGGAGCAGGTGCTCCGCTTGGCCAGCTCCTCGGCCATGCGCATGTACACCTCGTACAGCGGCGGCCGGTCGGTGGGCGCGATGGCCGAGGTCACGAAGTCGTCGGCGACCTCGACGACGTTGAGGAAGTGGGTGTTCTGGGAGACGCCGTCCTTGTAGTAAACCGGCATGGTGCCTCAGCTCCGCTGTTCTCCTATGGACCGGACCCAGGAAGATCGGCTGCGCCCGGAGAGGGGTCAAACCCGAGCCGCGGGCCTTTGCCGGCGCCCGCCGTCGCCTCACCTTGGAGTGACGGACCGGGGCCATGCCCGACCCCGGCGGCACCAGGAATACGATGACCACCAACGCCGGACCGGAGTACCGCGAGGCCGAGGCCCGATTCCGGGCCGCCGTGACCCCCCAGGAGAAGCTGGCGGCCCTGGAGGAGATGCTCCGCCTGGTGCCCAAGCACAAGGGCACCGAGAAGCTCTGCGCCGACCTGAAGAGCCGGATCTCCAAGCTCAAGCAGGAGCCGAAGGGCAAGGCCGGCGCCAAGGGCACCAGCCACAAGGTCGTGCGCGAGGGGGCGGGGCAGATCGCGCTCGTCGGTCCCCCGAACTCGGGGAAGTCCACGCTCGTGGCGGCGCTCACCCACGCCCGCCCCGATGTGGCGCCGTATCCCATGACGACGCTCAAGGCCACGCCGGGGATGATGGCCTTCGAGGACGTGGCCCTCCAGATCATCGACCTCCCCCCCCTCTGCCACGAGCACGTCGAGCCCTGGGTGTACGACGTGGTCAGGGGCGCCGACCTGGCCTGGCTGGTCCTCTCCCTCGAGGATGCGCTGTCCGGGCTCGACGACACCGTGGACATCCTCGGGCGCAAGGCCATCGGGCTCCTCCCCTGGGGGCGCGGGTCTCGGGAGGAGCGGCGCCCCGGGTGGACCTACCTGCCCACCCTCATGGTGATCACGGGCATGGACATCCCCGGGGCCGCGGACGACCTGGAGGCGCTCGACGAGCTCACCGGGCGGGCGTGGCCACGGGTGGCCGTGTCCGCTCCCGACCGGGGCGGCTACGACGAGCTGGCGCGCACCACGTTCCAGGCACTGGACATCATCCGGGTGTACAGCAAGGAGCCCGGCAAGGGGCCGGACCTGGAGCGCCCCTTCACCCTCCCCAGGGGCGCCACGGTGGCCGAGCTCGCGTCGCGAATCCACAAGGACATCGCCGCCGAGCTGAAGCACGCCCGCGTGTGGGGGCCCAGCGCCCACGACGGCCAGTCGGTGCGCGGTGGGCATGTGCTCATGGAGGGGGACGTGGTGGAGATCCACCGCCAATGACGCCCGGCAGGATCCTCCTCTACAGCGAGTACTACCTCCCCCACCACGGCGGGATCGAGCTGCACGTGCACGCGCTGGCGCGCAGGCTGCAGGGGAAAGGCGTGGAGGTCACGGTGGCCACGCCCTTCCCCGGCCCCGACGAGGTGGGCGGGGTGCGCGTGCGCCGCCTGCGCGTGCCCATGCTGCCCCGCGTGCACACCGTGTGGGGCACGCACGCTGTCGACCCGGCGAAGGAGCTCCTGCGCACCGGCGGCTTCGACCTGCTGCACTGCCACCACAGCATCTACAGTCCCTCGGCGTCGGGCCTGGTGTTCCTGGCGCAGCGCACGGGGCTGCCCACGGTCGTCACCTTCCATTCCGTGATGCGGGGCTACACCCGGGCGTTCGCGCTCTACGACCGCCTCACCGCCTGGTCCCGCTGGCCCGTGACCTTCACCGCGGTGAGCCAGCTGGTGGCCGCGGAGATCTCGCCCCTGGTCGGGGGCAGGCCCGTGCCCGTGCTCCCGAACGCCATCGACGCCGACGCCTGGCAGCCACGGGAACCGGTGCCGTCCCGGGGCACCTTCCGCGTGGTCTCGAGCATGCGCCTGGTTCGCCGCAAGCGTCCCCGCCCCTTGGTGGATATGCTGGCGCTGCTGCGCGACCGGCTTCCCCCGGGGATGAGCCTCATGGCCCGGATCCTCGGCCGCGGCCCCGAGCGCGACACGCTCCAGCGCCTCATCGTGGAGCGGGGCCTGGAGGCCGAGGTGGAGCTGTGCGGCCGGGTGACGCACGAGGAGATGCGCGAGGTCTACGCCCACTCCGACGTCTTCGTCCTCCCCTCCCTGGAGGAGTCGTTCGGGATCGCGGCGCTCGAGGCGAGGGCCGCCGGGCTCCCGGTGGTGACCATGCGCGAGAGCGGGCCGGCGGCCTTCATCCGCGACGGGTGCGAGGGGCTCCTGGCCGACTCCGACGCGGGCATGGTGGCCGCTCTCGTGCGCCTGGCGAGGGACCCGGCCCTGCGGCTCCGCATCGCGCAGCACAACCGCACCACACCGGCGCCGTACGCCTGGAACGACGTGCTCGCCCTCCACCTGGACACCTACGCCCGCACCGTGCAGGAGGCTGCGTGCACTTCTGGCTGAGGACAACTCAGGCAGTGACCGTGTTCGTCGCGGGCGTGATCTGGGGCTGGATCGTGCTCCTATTCACCCGCTCTCCTGCGCGCGCGCGGGGCGCCACGTCGGGCGTGATGGCCGGCCCGGTGTGCCGGCGCCTCCTCCTCGACGTGCGCGTCGAGCGAGGGGAGCGCCTGGACGGCATCGGGCCCTGCGTGTGGATCGCCAACCACCAGAGCCTCGCCTGCCACCAGGTGCTGGCCAACATCTACCGCCGCTTCGACGAGTGCGTGGTGGTGGGGAAGCTGGTGGGGAAGTGGGGGCTCCCCCTCGTCGCTCCGCTCTTCCGCGCCACCGGCAACATCACCGTGGAGCCCGGCAACCCGGCGCGGAACGCGAAGGCCTTCCGGCTGGCCAGGGAGGCGCTGCAGCGGGGCGCCGCCATCGCCGTCTACCCCGAGGGCACGCGCCGGGCAGACACCCGCAACCTGGGGCCCTTCCACAACGGCGCGTTCATCATGGCCGTGGACGGCGGCGTCCCCGTGGTGCCCGTCGTGGTGTCGCGCTTCAAGCCCAGGTTCGACGTGGACGCACGCCACATCGAGCCGCAGGTCGTGCGCGTGCGCGTCCTCGAGCCCATCCCCACCGCCGGGCTCGCGCGCTCCGACGTGCCCCGCCTCCGCGAGGAGGCGCGAGCGCGCATGCAGGCCGTGCTCGACGCGGACGCTGCGGCCGCGGGCGTCGCCTAGCCGGCCTCCTCCAACTCGTCGGCGGCCAGGAGCGCGTCCACCTCCGCCCCGGTGGCGTCTGCACGCCTCCAGCGCCGGCCCGCTCCCCCGCGCTCGAAGTTCCGGGCCAGCGCCAGGAAGCCGATGAGGACCCCGAACGACGCCAGCGTGGCCCATATCGCCAGCGCGTCCCAGGGGCGGTCCTTCCCCTCGGCGACGCCTGAAGAGTGCATCATGCGTGGAAGCTTGGCCCGGCGGAGCGCCGGCACAACCCCGGTGGAAGCTGCCACCCGTCGCGTCACGGCTGGAAGTCCGGGTCCTCCTTCCAGACTTCCGCCAGGTCGTCGAACTCGGGCTTCTCCTTGATCTTCTCGCCTTCGAGGTTGCGGCCCACCGAGTACCGGACCGGCCCCCGGGGTGTGTCCCGAGTCTCCACCGTGCGGGAGAGCATGAGCCGCGACCGGAGCCCGTAACGCAGGCCGAACGTGGAGCTGTGCCGCAGGAGCCAGTCGGCCAGGCGCGGCGCGACGGCGGGCGCCGCCAAGAGAGTGAAGCAGAGCGCGGGCCGTCCTTTCTTCCCCACCACGGGCGTCATCCACGCGTCCAGGGCACCCATTTCCAGGCTGCGCTGGATCAGCCAGCCGGCGCGCTCCCCGGTCTGGTCGTCCACGTTGCACTGGATCTCCACCACGCTGCCGGCCTCGTAGGGGAGCCCCTCCAGCGTGGCGGGCGCGTCCGCCTCCTCGAAGAGCGCTACCCGGAACACGTTCGGGTGCGCGCCGAGGTCCATGCTCCCCGCGCCGAACCCCTGGGCCCGGACCACGCCCTCGGGCCAGCCGGAGCGGAACGTGGGCTCGAGGGCCCTGACGATGGCCAGCCCCGTGGGCGTGGAGAGCTCCACGTCCTCCCTCTGGATGGATGGGGGCACCGGCGCCACCGGGATCCCCAGCGCCAGGTGGCCCGACGCCGGCGGCGGCACCGGGTACGCGCCGTGGCGCGTGCGCACAGTCCCTCTTCCCAGCAAGACCGGCGAAGCGAGGACGCGCTCGGGCGCCACCTCGGCCACGCACAGGCCGGCCATGGCCACGTCCACGACCGAGTCCAGGTCCCCCACCTCGTGGAAGGAGACCTTCTCCACGGCGCACCCGTGGGCGCGCGCCTCGGCCTCCGCCAGCAGGCGGTACACCTTGCGCGCGAACGCCTTCGCCGCCGGCGGGAGCGCGGAGTCGTGGAGGAGCGCGTCCAGCTCAGGGTAATGGGCATGGGAGTGGGCGTGCCCGTGGGCGTGCCCGTGGCCGTGGCCGTGGTGATGGTGGTGACCCGCCCCATGTTCGTGGTGCTCGTGCCTATCGCTGTCCTCACGCTCCACGCGCACGTCCACGTGCGTCGCCGCCAGCTCGGCGCGGTGCACGCGCGTCACCTCCACCTCCACGCCCTCGAGGCCCAACAGGCGCGGCACCTCCTTCGCCCGCTCGGCGTCCAGGAGCCCAGCGTCGATGAACGCCGCGGTGAACATGTCCCCGGCGACGCCGGCGACGCTCTCGAGGAAGAGGGTCTTCACGGCCTAGCCTCGGGGGCGGGAGACGCGGCCCGGATGGCCCGCACCACCCGCGCGGCGGCCACGCCGGCGGAGAAGCCGTTGTCGATGTTGGAGACCATGAGCCCCGGGGCGCACGAGTTGAGCATGGACAGGAGGGGCGCCACGCCGCCGAAGTTGGTCCCGTAGCCGATGGAGGTCGGCACGCCGAAGACCGGGCACGCCACGAGGCCACCAACGACGCTGGGGAGAGCGCCCTCCATCCCGGCCACGACGACGATGGCGGAGGCGCGCTGCAGCTCCGGCACGTGGCGCAGCAGCCGGTGGAGGCCGGAGACGCCCACGTCGTACCAGCTCCGCGTCGGCACCGACATGGCGAGACACACCTCCACCGCCTCCTCGGCCACGGGGAGGTCGGAGGTGCCCGCCGCCACCACCCCGACGAAGGGCTCTCCCTCCGGCGCCTCGGGCGCGTTCAGGAGGCAGGTGCGGGCGCGCGCGTTGGTGCGCACCCCCGGGAAGGTGGCCTGAAGGAGCGCTTGCTCCTCCGGCCCCAGCCGGGTCACGAGGATGGGCTGCCCGCCCTGGGCGAGGCGGCGGGTGATCTCCACGATCTGCTCCCTCGTCTTCCCCTCGCCGTACACCACCTCCGGAAGCCCCTGGCGGAGCGCGCGATGGTGGTCCAGGTCGGCGTACGCGAGTTGCTCGGTCCGGAACGGTCCGGCCCGGAGCTTGTCCACCACCGCGTCCACGGTGATGTCCCCGGCCTGGAGACGCTCGAGCAGGCGGACGATCTCATCCCGGTTCATGCGTTTCCTCCACCGGTCCGGTAGCCGCCCAGGTCCAGGGTGACCCAGCGGTATCCCCGCGCCTTCCCCTCCCGCTCCAATTCGGTGCGGCACGCCAGCACCTTCGCCATCTCCGCCGGGTCCACCTCGATGCGCAGGAAGAGCGCATCGCCCGCGTCACAGATGCGGGCGCGGCAGACCCGGACGCTCGCGTCCCGCAGGATGGCCTCCAGCGCCGCCACATCTCCGAGCCGGCGGCGGTCCACGCCCACGCCCGTCATGATCCGGGAGCTGAGGCAGGGGCTGGACGGCTTGTCGGCCAGCGCCAACCCGTGCTCCCGCAGGAGTTCGCGGATCTCCTGCTTCTCCAGTCCCGCGTCGGCCAGCGGCGCCTGAACCCCCGCCTCCCCCGCGGCCCGGTGCCCGGGGCGCACGTCGCCCCGGTCCGAGGCGGTGTATCCGTACAGGATCCACCCCAGCCCGCGCTCCGCCGCCACGCTCCCCGCGATCTCGAAGAGGTCGGTCTTGCAGTGGTAGCAGCGCTCGGCGTCGTTGCGTCGGTACTCCTCCCTGTCCAGCTCACGGCTCTCCACGCACAGGTGCTCCACCCCCAGGGAGGCGGCGAACGAGCGCGCGTCCTCCAGGTCGGCGTCCGGGGTGCTCGCGCTCACGGTGGTGAGCGCCACCAGTCTGGCTCCAGGCTCCTTCGCCTGCGCCGCGGCCCAGAGCAGGAGCGCGCTGTCGACCCCTCCGGAGAACGCCACCACGGCGCCCTCGGCCAGGTACCCCCGCAGCGCGGCGAGCAGCGACGCGAGCTTCTCCGGCACGGGCCGACCGTCGGCCGTGCGGATGCTCGCGCCGGGCCCGGAAGCGTCGGTGAGGATGGGGAGCTCGATCCGTGGCATGCAGGCTTCTTTCGTCTCCGGAGAGTGCGCTCCCATATTGGCCGAGGACACTACCGGCTGCAATGACCTCCCCCGCCCCGCGCCCGACCGCCGCGCGGGATCCGGTTCGCTCCGTCGCGGTCAGAACATGGGCCCGAGGAGGCACATGGACTCGCGCGAGACCCGTGGATCCGACACGTCCCTGTCCCGCCGCACCTTCCTGGCGGGCGCCGCCGTGGCCGCCACCGGGGCGGTGACGGTCGCGGCACTCCCCCTCGCCGGGGCCGCACCCCGGCCTCCCGTCATCGCAAAGCGCCCCTTCGGGCGCACCGGCACCCAGATCGCCATGGTGGGGCTTGGGGCCGGGAGCCGCTTCTACAGCTCCATCCCCGACGACGAGTCGGCCGCCGAGCTGGTGCGCCGCGCCGTAGACCTGGGCATGGAGTTCATGGAGGTCAGCGCGAACTACGGCCCCGAGGGAGCCAGCGAGAGGCGCCTCGGCATCGCCATGCGGACCCACCGATCCAAGGTCTTCCTCGAGACGAAGGTGGACGAGCGGACCTACGACGGGGCCATGCGCGAGATCGAGCGAAGCCTCCAGCGCCTGAACACCGACTACCTGGACCTCCTTCTGCACCACAACCTGCTCGAGGGCGAGGTGGAGCTGGTCCTCGGGCCCCGGGGAGCCGAGCGCGCCCTGCAGGAGATGGTGGACCAGCGGGTGGTGCGCTTCAAGGGCTTGTCCACCCACCTCCCCCAGGTCGCCCTGGACGGGATGGCGCGGCTCTCGCCGCATGGGATCCAGCTCCCCATCAACGCCACGCGGGTGCCCGACTTCGAGCCGGAGGTCCTGCCCCTGGCGCAGGAGAGCGGGGTGGCCGTCATCGCCATGAAGACGGTGGGCCACGGCTATTTCCTCCCCGCGAACGCAACGGTCCCGGACCGCATCGAGCGGTATGGGCCACCCAAGGACGCGTTCCAGCGGTGGGATCGCCCGACCCCCCGGGAGTACATCCACTACGCGCTCTCGCTGCCCATCGCGGCCGCGACGATCGGTGTCGATTCGCACTTCACGCTCGACGGCATCGTCGCGGCCGCTCAGGACTTCACGCCCGTGGACGCCCGAGCGAAGGCGTCCATCACGGAGCGCGCTCAGGTGTTCGCGACCACGGGCTACTGGGTGCCCGGCGCTCGGACGGGCTGAGCCGGAGGCGGCGCCCTCACCCCTTCTCACTCCTCCCCACCCACCACGCCGCCACGAACACGCCCACGCCGGCCACCATGAGCGCGCCCCCGGCGCGCTGGAGGCGGGCATAGCGGTCGTGGAGGCGGAGCGCCGCGAACGGCTCGGCGCCGGGCGCCGCCTGGTAGGTGCGCACCTCCTCGAAGCCGGCCCACGCCCGGGCTGACACGCCCGCGCCCGCCAACAGGAGGACGAGGCCCACCACATCGAGGACGCGCCCCAGGCGGGGAACGGTCCTCATGGCCGCGCCGAGCCCCTCGCCGTCATCGGTTCATGAAGAGCACCGGCATGTACGGCGTTCCGTCCTCACCCCTGCCTCCCGGCCAGTACATGTCCGTCCTCCCGTCGCCGTCGGCGTCCACGGGGAAGGTGTATGCCCCGTCGAGCTTGATCGGGACGAAGGCCTGACCGGCGCCACGGTTGATGTAGGCGTGGGCTTCGCCCCCGATCGTGGTCACGAGGATGTCGAGCCAGCCGTCGGCGTTCATGTCGGTGAGGTAGCTCCGGCTGGGCCACGCGCCGCTGCCCACCCACCGGTTGGGGGCAAGTTGCTCGGTCACGTTCTCGAAACGCCAGTCCCCCCGGTTCAGGAGTACCTCGACGACGCCGTCCACGTAGGCCGGGGAGGCGGAGATCACCAGGTCCGGCCACCCGTCCCGGTCCAGGTCGGCGCAACGGGCGTCGATCACGTCCACGATCGGTTCGTAGCGAAGGGTCGGGAGCGCGCCCTCGGGCGCGTACCGGAACGTCCCGAACCCGTCGTTCGTCAGGAAGAAGCTCCGTCTTCTCGCGCCCGTATTGGCCCCGATGAAGAGGTCCGTGTCCCCGTCGCGGTCGAAGTCGCACGCCGCCCCAGAGGTGAATTGGAATTCCCCCGCGACCAGTTCGGCGGGCCAGCGGCGCGTATCCGAGACGAAGGAGCCGGCCCCGTTGTTGTAGTAAAGCTCATGGGTCTGGACCCCGAACATCCCGCCCCCGCTGCCGGTGAACAGGTCCACGTCGCCGTCGCAGTCCCAGTCCCCCGAGGCCGAGGCGTGGGTGTACTGGTTGGGGCGCTGGGGGCTGAGGTGCGTCGCGGAGCGCTCGGCCATCTTCCCGCCGGGCTGGCTGAGGAAGAGCCGGTCCTGCGCGCCGGCGAAGGGCTCGTCGTCCCACCCGTGGTCGGCCACGAAGAGGTCCACGATCCCGTCGCCGTTGAAGTCCCGCACCTCCACCTGCCTCGGGTTCTCCACGCTCACGGGGCCTGTGGAGAAGGCGCTGGGATCCTCCACGAAGCGCCCCCCCACGTTGCGCCAGAACTGGGCGGTCCCCCCGACCGATCGCGGCGGGAAGTTGAAGCTGAACAAGATGACGTCCTCGTCGCCGTCCCCATCGAAGTCGCCGGTGGCCGGCTGATGGACCGAGTAGGACGGCGCGTTCCCGGTGAACATCCCCAGCGTTTCCACGAGGCGCACCTGCGGGCTCCCCACCGTCGGTCGGCTCGGGAGCCCGGTCGGCACCAGGCACCGGGCGTTGCGCTGCAGGTGCACCGTCGCCTTCACCGAGGCGCGCACCGTGTCCAGCGTCGCCTGGAGCGTGGCCTGGCCGGCGCGCCGGCTGGTGGCCAGGCCGTTCGCGGCGATCCACACGACGAGCGTGTCCGAGGAGGACCACTGGACGCTCGCGGCGGGAAGCGCGTTCCCATAGGCGTCTTCGGCGACGGCGGCGAGGCGCACCGTGTCGCCCCACGTGCCCGTGGACACCGAGTCGGGCGTGATGCGCAAACGGGCCGCGGCCCCGGCGGCGGCCGTGGCGGAGAACGTCACAGGCTGGAGCCCCGACACCGTGGCCGTCACGGTGTTCGGTCCCGGCGTGGTACCCAGGGTCCACGCTGCGCGGGCGTGGCCGCTGGCATCGCTGGTGGTGGAGCCCTGGCCCACCGAGCCTCCCCCGCTGGCCACCGCCCAGGCCACGGCCGCCCCTGGGTAGGGCCGGCCCTGGGCGTCGGTGACGCGCACCACCAGCGAGTCCTTGAGCGCGGCCCCCACGACCCCGCTCTGCTGGTCGCCGGACACGCGGGCCAGGGCTGCGGGCGTCGGGGGCGGATCACCGCCGGGACCGGTGACCGATCCCTTGTCGGAGGAGCAGGCGGAAAACACCGGGAGGAGAAGCAGAAGGAGCGCGGGAAGGGAGTAGGTGCGCGTCATGGGATGGGGCGAGGCGGCCAGCGGCCGTGAGGATGGTGGCACGGGAGGGTCTCTGGTCGCACGCGCTTGCGGCGTGCAGGAAACGGGGCGGAAGACCCCCGCCCGCCCGCGAGGTTCCCTGCGAGGCTGTAACGACGTGGACCCCGGGGTTCGCCCCGAAGCCGCCACCCGCACCGAACCTCGAGAACGCCCCGGCCTCCTCCCCTACGCCTGCTGCTGCAGTGCCTGCTTCGCGGCCTTCTTGCGCCGGGTCGCGTCCAGGACCCGCTTGCGCAGCCGGATCGCGTCGGGCGTGACCTCGATGAGCTCGTCGTCCTGGATGAACTCCAGCGCCAGCTCCAGCGTGATCTGCCGGGGGGTCTCCAGCTTGATGTTCTCGTCCGACGCGGTGGTGCGCATGTTCGTGAGCTTCTTCTCCTTGCTCACGTTCACCTCCATGTCGTCGGTGCGCG
>JBFYZE010000334.1:0-3294 GCA_041309665.1 Gemmatimonadales bacterium
GTGGCCGACACGGGGCGCGACTCACCCCATCCCAGGACGAGCGACGCCTCGGCGGTCTCCACGCGGACCGGGACCGGCGGCGGCCGGTCGGGGATCCATCCTATGTTGGTGAACACGGGGACGGGGGGGCCGAGGAGCGTGTCCCCCGTCTCGAGGTCCACCGTCATGAGCCGGTTCACGCCCTCGAGTCTGACCGCTCCAACGGCCGCCCCTCCCAGAGGGCTGCACGAGAAGTGGAAGACGATCGGGATGCCTGCCCGCCACCGCGTCTCCCCGGTGTCCGAGGACCAGTCCCATGTGTCCAGTTCCAGCTTGCCGTCCACCCAGCGGTGGGCCATGGAGCCCCTCCCCGTGGGCGCGCAGGGCTCGGACCATGCCGTGAGCAGTCCCCAGACGCTGACCCATCTGTCCAACTCCAGTCCGTCGGGGCGGAGGAGCACGAGGGTGTCCGTCTCGGCCCGGACGACGGCCTGGATGGAAGCGCCGTCCATAAGCCACCTCCCGGTTAAGGTTTCGAGTGGCCTGTAAAGCACGAGGGTGTCGCCGGTGGCGAGGTCGTAGCGCACCAGGTTCTGGCGGTAGGTGCCGGTGGACTCGTCGGCCACGGAGAGGAGGGCGTAGCGGCCGTCCGGCGAAAGGTCTTGAAGGTTGACGTCGCCGTCGTGCTCCAGGAGGCGTTCCCACCCCCCCTCGGGCGTTACGCGCGCAGTCGCGGGGACCCCGGCGGCGGAGAGAACCTCGCCGTACAGGTCCACCCCGCCGTCAGAACGTGGGGCCAGGAACACAACGTCCATTCCTGTGGGCACGGGGAGGGAGGGGAGGGTGTCCCACGCATCGCCTTTGCGCGCAGGCGTGCGAAAACGCCGGACGAGGCCCTCCTCTGAGGTGTAGATAATGCCGGAGTAGAGCGGGGGAGGCTCGGGCGCGCGGAACCACATGGCTGCCAGGGCGGCGATCGCCGCAAGGGCAGCTGTGGCCAGCGCCCAGCGGTAGCCGCGGGCCAGCGCTCTCGGATGGGGCTTGGGCGCGGGAAACAGGTCGCGCGCGATGGCACGCAGCGAGTCGTGCGCGAAGGCGATGGCGTGGGGAGCTACGTCGCGCGCGACGCCTGTGGCCATGCCGTCGTCTTAACGAGCCAGGATGCCGTGATCGGCCAGCGCGGTCAGGGCGCCCCCCAGTACGGGGAGGGGAGATTGGGCACGTCGCGCCAACTCCTCCGGACCGATGGGGCCGGTGGCTTGGGCCAGAACCCCGAGGATGGGGTGCAGCTCCGGAGGGAGAGCACCGAGGCGCGCCTCGAGGATTTCGCGCACGGAGGTGGGTAGCGGGAGGTCGCCGGTGATCCCGGCGGCGTGGAGCACCCAGTGCCCCGCCTCGTCCGTGACGCGTCCCTCTGCGTGCAAGCGCAGCAGCAGCTCTGCCAGGAACAGCGGATTGCCCTGGGATGCGGCGGCGAGACGAGACGCCGCTCTGTGCCCCTCCTCCGGGGGACGCACGTCCAGGGAGAGAGAGAGCGCCTCGAAGACCTCGTCGGGCGAGAGGGGCGCGAGCTCCAGCGAGGTGAATCGCCCCGCCGCGGCCTCGGTGTGGAGCATGCGAATGGTCGAGAGGTCGGCGTCGCCGGAGCGGCAGGAGACCAGGGTGAGGACCTGGGCGGTGCGGAGGCTGCGCGCGAGGCGCAGAAGCACGGCCCTGCTCTGCGGGTCGGCCCACTGGAGGTCATCCACCCAGAGGACGAGGGGTGCCTCGCCGGCCACGGCTTCGGTCAGGTCGAGGAGCGCCTCCGCCACGGCCACCTCGGAGAGCGAGCCGGAGGGAACCGGTGCGGAACCGTTGCCCAGGGTCGGGAGGAGGTGCCGAAGGACCGCGAGGGAGGCATTGGCCATCCCCGCGGCGCCGGGGCGCGAGGAGAGGCTCTTGGCCAGCTCGGCGGCGAGGCCGAGGGGGAGCGCCCGCTCGGTGTCCAGCGCCTTGGCGCGCACGACGGTGGCGTCAGGCCCGACGGTGTAGCGGAGGAACTCCTCTACGAGGCGCGACTTGCCGATCCCCGCCTCGCCCAGGATGGCGACGGAGCGCGGCCGTCCGGACAGGGCGCTCCGCCACAGGGCGCGCAGCTCGGCCATCTCGGCGGTGCGGCCCACGAAGTGCAGGATGGGGAAGGGGTCCACCTCGCCCACCGGGGCGCTGGCGGAGAGGGTGCGCCGGGCTGCCCTCAGGCGGCCGTCCAGCTCGTCCCATCGGCCCGGCCTCGGTTCGTCGATGACGGCACGGGCGCGGTCCAGCGCCGCCTCGGCCTCGTCAAGAAGCCCCAGTCCGAGGAGGAGCTCCACGCGGTCGGCGTGCGACCGCTCGTCGAAGGGGCGTACGTCCAGGGCGCGGCCGAACCAGGCCAGCGCCTCCTCGTCCTCACCGTCCTCGCGGGCGGCGGCCGCGCGGGCGGAGAGCGCCTCGCCGAGCTTGCGCTCCCAGCGCGACCGGATGCGGTCGGCCCAGTCGTTGAAGGCGGGGGCGTCGGCCAGGGAGAAGTGCGCGAAAGGGCCGCCCTGCCAGAGGGCGTGGGCGCGCTCCAGGTCACCTGCGGCGAGGGCGGCTTGGAGGGCCTCCAGGTCGGAGCCCACGGTGCCGGGGGCGAGTCTCAGATGGCCGTCGGACTCGACGACGGCCTCCGTGCCGGTGGCCTTGCGAACCACGTGCAGCGCCTGGCGCACCGAGGCCCGGGCCTTGTCGGGTTGAGCGCCGGGCCAGAGGTACGCGATGAGGTCGTCGCGGGTGACGCCGTTGGGCTCCAGGGCGACGAGGCAGAGGGCGGCGAAGGGCTTGCCGGGGGGGAGGAGGGATCTCTCTTGCGGGGTGGAGCCGGGAGGAGGCGCCGGTCCCCCGGCCGAGGGTCGTACGGTACCTCCAGCCTCGAGCGGACTGCGGTCACCATCGGCCAGGCCCGGCCTGGGGCCTAGGAGATGGAGGTGGGATCGTAGCGACGGTGTCAAAGGTCGCTCCGGACGTCAAACACCTGCGGGGGCCCTCCTCTCGGTGAGCTCATCGCACGAATGTCCGGGGATGCGGTTCGGCAGTCAATCGGCTTGAGGGGGTGGCACCGGCGAGTTTGACGTTGTCCGCGGGCGGTTTGACGAAGCATTGATGCGGTGGAGGGAGCTAACGGCGCCGAAGGAGGTAGTGGGCGGAGCCGTGGGATAGGCCCGAGCGTGCGCCCGGTCGGCGATGCCGATGCTCGGCACCTGCGGACCTTCCTGTCGGATTATCCGTTCGCCCCCGGCGCGCTGCTGCTCAACAACT
>JBFYZE010000335.1:0-9616 GCA_041309665.1 Gemmatimonadales bacterium
GTGGCCCGGGCCGACACGGCGCTCCCGCCGGTGGGTGACCGGAGGCGCGTGGGCGCCGAGGCCGGCCCCACGCGGCGCTTCAAGGAGGTGCGGGGGGGCTGGGGCGTGCGCGGCACCCTCACGAGGCAGGCGCGTGTCCGCCGCATGGTGGCGGACGCCGACCAGGCCGGGTTCAACACGCTCCTCGTGCAGGTCCGGGGGCGCGGCGACGCCTTCTACGCTTCGCGGTGGGAGCCCCGGGGCGAGACGGTGGAGGAGCCCGGCTTCGACCCGTTGGCGCTGACCCTCGTGGAGGCGCACCGGCGTGGGATCGCGGTGCACGCTTGGGTGAACACGCACCTGGTGTGGAGCGGGCCACGGCTCCCGGTGAGCCCCGAGCACCTGGTGAACGAGCACCCCGACTGGCTCGGGGTGCCGCGCGCGCTGGCGCGGGAGCTGTGGAACGTGGACCCCCACGACGCACGCTTCGTGAGCGCGCTCCGCCGCTATGCTGCGGACAACCCGGAGACGGTGGAGGGGATCTACACGAGCCCCTCCCACCCGGGGGTGCAGGAGCGGCTCTACGACGTGTGGATGGACCTGGCCGAACGTTACGAGCTCGACGGGATCCACTTCGACTACGTGCGCTTCCCGTCCGGCGATTTCGACTACAGCCGGGGCGCTCTGGACCGGTTCCGGAGCTGGGTGGCGCCGCGGCTCTCCCCCGAGCGATTGCGTGCGCTGGACGGGGCGTACCGGGGCGACCCCTTCGCGTTCACCGATGCGCTCCCAGGCCCCTGGGGGGAGTTCCGCCGCGCGCACATCACGAGGCTGGTGGAGCGGATCCACACCGGCGTGAAGGCCCGGCGCCCCGACCTGGTGGTCTCGGCCGCGGTGTTCGCCAACGTGGACGACGCCTACTCCGCCCGCTTCCAGGACTGGAGGGAGTGGCTCGACCAGGGGATCGTGGACGTTGTGGTCCCCATGGCGTACACCCCCCAGAACGGGCTCTTCTCCGCGCAGATCCGCGAAGCCGCGGTCTCGGCCGGGCGCCAGGACCGGGTCTGGGCGGGGATCGGGGCGTACCAGAACGGGCTCGCCGGGACGCTCGAGAAGATCGACCTCGCCAGGCGCGAGGGCGTGGGCGGGCTCGTCCTCTTCTCCTACGACTGGGCGGCCGGGGACGCTCCCGGAAGCGGGACTCCCGACTTCCTCCGCAGGGTGGGGGAAGCCCGCTTCGGTGGCCGATGAGGCGGCTCCCACGGGGGGTCGGAGGCGTCCGCGGGAGGGCATTTGACCCTGTCCGGAGCGCCCGCTACGTTCGCTCGGCCACCCGCGGTCTCCCCTTGGAAGACACGAGATGAGCACCGAACGCATCCCCGTGATGGACGACACCGCGGTCCGCCGCGCCGTGGCCCGCATGGCCCGGGAGATCGTCGAGAAGGTCGGCGGAACCCAGGGCCTCGCGGTCATGGGCATCCACCGCCGCGGAATCCAGATCGCGGACCTCCTGCGCAGCGAGATCGAGTCCGCCGAGGGGGTGCGCATCCCGTCGGGCTCCATCGACATCTCCCTGTACCGTGACGACCTGGAGGCCATCGGTCCGCGCCCCATCGTGGGAGGCTCCGAGCTTCCCCCCTCGGGGATCGACGGGAAGACCATCGTGCTCGTGGACGACGTGCAGCACACCGGGCGCACCGCCCGGGCCGCGCTCAACGAGCTCATGGACTGGGGGCGCCCGGGCCGCATCCTCCTGTGCGTGCTTGTGGACAGGGGCGGGCGCGAGCTTCCCATCCAGCCCGACATCGTGGGGCGCGGCGTGGAGGTGCTGGAGAAGCACCAGAGCGTCGAAGTCCTCGTCCCCGAGCTGGACGGGCGCCTCGGTGTGGACCTCGTCCTCACGTACCCGGAGGCCTCGTGAACCAGACTGCCCCGGCCCTCGGCAAGGACCTGATCGGGCTCGAGCCCCTGTCCAGGGAGCAGATCCTCGCCATCCTCGACACCGCCGAGCCCTTCAAGGAGATCTCCGAGCGGCGCATCAAGAAGGTCCCGGTGCTGCGGGGCAAGACCATCGTCAACCTCTTCTTCGAAGCGTCCACCCGCACACGGGTGTCCTTCGAGTTCGCCGAGAACCGGCTTTCCGCCGACACGGTGAACATCTCCGCCGCGCAGTCGTCGGTGTCCAAGGGGGAGACGCTCGTCGATACCGCGCGGAACCTCGAGGCCATGCGCATCGACATGGTGGTCATGCGCCACGGCTCCTCCGGCGCGGCGCGCTTCCTGGCCGAGCGCATCCCCTCGAACGTCATCAACGCCGGTGACGGCTCCCACGAGCACCCGACGCAGGGGCTCCTGGACATGCTCACGATCCGCGACCACATGGGGCGCATCGAGGGGCTCAAGGTGTGCATCGTGGGCGACGTCCTCCACTCGCGCGTG
Source organism: Gemmatimonadales bacterium (assembly GCA_041309665.1). GTDB lineage: Bacteria > Gemmatimonadota > Gemmatimonadetes > Longimicrobiales > Gaopeijiaceae > SZUA-318. Next base: position 2,419 of record JBFYZE010000335.1, read on the forward strand.
GCCCGCTCCAACATCTTCGGGCTCCTCAAGCTCGGGGCGCAGGTGGCGGTGTGCGGGCCGCCCACGCTCGTGCCCCGGGGGTTCCGGTCCCTGGGCGTGGAGGTGTTCACCAGGGTCGAGGACGCCATCGAGTGGGCCGACGTCCTGAACATCCTGCGCCTCCAGCTGGAGCGCATGGAGGCCGGGTACGTGCCCTCGCTCCGCGAGTACAACCGGGTGTGGGGGATCAGCCGCGCGCGCCTGGAGAGGGCTCCCAGGGACATCCTGGTCCTGCACCCGGGGCCGATGAACCGGGGGGTGGAGATCGACTCGGACGTGGCCGACGGGCCCCAGTCGGTGATCCTGAACCAGGTCACCAACGGAGTGGCGGTGCGCATGGCCGTCCTCTACCTCCTGGCCGGAGGCCAGCCCGAGCGGGCCGAGGCGGCCAAGCAGGGAGGCGAGGCATGAGCGCCAGGATCCTGTTCCGGGGCGGGCGGGTCGTGGATCCCTCGCAGAAGCTCGACGGCGTCCACGACGTCCTCGTGGTGGACGGGAAGGTGGCGCAGGTGGGGAAGGACATGGCGGTGCCGGAGGATGCCAGGGTCCTGGAGTGCGCGGGGCTGGTGGTGACGCCCGGGCTCATCGACGTCCACGTGCATCTCCGCGAGCCCGGGGGCGAGCACAAGGAGACCATCGCCAGCGGTGCCCGAGCCGCCGCCGCCGGCGGGTTCACCGCCGTGTGCGCCATGCCCAACACCGAGCCGCCCATCGACGACCCGGCCGCGGTGGGCTTCGTCGCCGCCGAGGGAAGGCGGGCGGGAGCCGCCCGGGTCTACCCGGTGGGGTGCATCTCCGCCGGGCGGAAGGGGGAGCGTCTGGCCCTGGTGGGTGAGATGGTGGAGGCGGGGGCGGTGGCCATCACCGACGACGGTAGCCCGGTGATGAACTCCGGCCTCATGCGTCTGGCGCTCCTCTACGCACAGGCCTTCGACATCCCGGTGGCGGACCACCCGGAGGACCTCGGCCTCTCCGGGAAAGGGCACATGAACGCCGGGCTGGTGGCCACGCGCCTCGGGCTCCCCGGGAAACCCAACGCCGCCGAGGACATCCACATCGTCCGGGACCTCCTCCTCGCCTAGCTCACTGTCGGGCACATCCACCTGCAGCACGTGTCCACGAGCTTCGGGGTCGAGAGCATCCGCCAGGCGAAGGCCCGGGGCGTTCGGGTCAGCGCCGAGGCGACTCCCCACCACCTCATCCTCACCGAGGAGGCGGTGGAGGGGTACCGCACCGAGGCGAAGATGAACCCGCCGCTCCGGACCCTGGGAGACCGGGACGCGGTGCGCGCCGGTCTGGCCGACGGGACGCTGGACACCTTGGCCACCGACCACGCCCCACATCACTACGACGAGAAGGAGGCGGCGTTCACCGACGCCCCCAACGGGATCGTGGGGCTGGAGACGGCGCTCGGGCTCGTCCTCACGCACGTGGTGGGGGAGGGGGTCATCGATCTCCCGACCATGGTGGAGCGCATGAGCTGCACGCCGGCGCGGACGTTCCGCCTCCGCGGGGGCACGCTGGCGCCGGGCTCGGCGGGCGACGTGACCGTGTTCGACCCGGAGGCCGCGTGGACCGTGGATCCGCCCCGCTTCCACTCCCGGAGTCGCAACACCCCCTTCGGAGGGTGGAAGCTCAAAGGGGTGGTGCGCTGGACCGTGGTGCGCGGGAAGGTGGTCTTCGAGGGGTGACGTAGGGACGGGACGGGCGCTCCGGGGAGGGTGCCCAGGGCCAAAAGAGAGACCCGGCGGGGCAGGGCGCCCGGCCGGGTCTCTGGCTTTCCTGCGGCTCGGACGTGCCTACGCCGAGAGCCTCCCCACGTGCTTCATGAGCTGGCTCTTGAGCCGGGCCGCGGCGTTGGGTGGGACCAGGCGCCGGGTGGCCGCGCGGTCGAGCACGGCCTGCGCTTCGAGCAGGAGAGCCTCGGCCTCGTCGGCCTTGGTCGCGGCGCGGACGCGCTTGATGGCCGTGCGGATCTTGGAGCGCTCGGCCCGGTTCTTGAGGCGGGCTGCGCGGGAGAGCTCCATGCGCTTCTTTGCACTCTTGATGTTCGGCATGCTACACTCGTGGCGCGGAGAAAGCTGGACTACGGCCTGGAAAGCCAATAAAGCTAGGAACGGACGGCTCCAGGATCAATCCCCGGCGCGCTACCGGCGTTCCACGTCCTCGTAGCGCACCACCCGGGCCGGCACCGGGATCTCCCCCGCCAGCGCGAAGCGCAGCACCACGCTCACCGTCCCGCCGGGCTCCGGGAGCCCCGAGAGCCCTTCCAGCATGCCGTGGCGGGAACCGGGCTCCAGGCGCACGGTGGCGCCCGGGGGGAGCGGGATCCCTCCCATGAGGTGGGTCCTGCGCCTGACCCCGCCCTCCAGCACCAAGTCGTGGAGCATGGCCCGGTCCGCCGCCGGGGTCGAGATCCCCAGGAGCGTGTCGCCCTCGGACCCGGCGTTGTGGAGCGTGGCGTAGAAGGCGGTGGTGGTGGCCGTCGGGGGGCGGGGCACCACGGCGTCCAGAACCTGGATCCCGCCCACCTGCGCCATCAGGTCCCCGCCCGGGGCGCTGGGGAGAGCCTCCCCACCACGCCAGTCCCTCCCGGCCAGGAGCACCAGGTCGTGGGCCCAGGCCGCCTTCGGGGTGTCCGCGCCGTACATGGCCCGCCCCAGGTCGTCGGGGGTGAACGCGTAGACCAGGGCCGGGTGGCTCATGGTGTATCCCTCGCCCTCCCCGCTGCTCTCGGGCGGGGGGTAGCGGTAGAAGGCCAGCGCCTCGGCCAGCGCCTCCGGGGTGGGGCGCAGCCCCACGAAGGTGGAGTCGAAGGCGCCGAGCCACCCCGCCAGCCGCTCCGGGGTGTCCCGGCCCGGGTCCACGGTCACGAACACGGTGGTCACCGTCGAGCGTACCTCCGGGGGCACTTCCCGGAGCGCCGCGGCGAGAGTGGCCATCTGCACCGAGCAGATGTCCGGGCAGAAGGTGTAGCCGAAGTAGAGCAGGGTGATGTGTCCGTCCGTCTCGGCGCGGAAGTCGTAGGGCTCGCCCCGGACGTCGGGGAAGGTGAAGGAGACCTTCTCCAGGGGGGCGACGGGCTCGGTACCCAGGAGTCCCAGGGAGAAGGACGCGGGGGCGTCGGCCGGGGGTCGGGCGCAGGAGGCGAGGGCCAGGGCCGTCGCCAGGAGGACGTTGGGGGGTCGCATGTGCGTGGGTGTGGTTCGCGAGAACGGACCTCCCAATCTAACCGCACGGCGCGGCCCCGACGCGGGGTCGTGCATCTAGACCCTGCCACCCCCGGCGCGGTACCTTTGGCCGCCCATGGACGCCATCCTGCTCATCGCCGTCCTCATCTTCTCCGTCGTGGTTCACGAAGTCGCCCACGCCTGGCAGGCCCGGCGGGAGGGGGACGGCACCGCGGAGCAGCTGGGACGGATCACGCTCAACCCGCTCCCGCACCTGGACCCCATCGGGTCGGTCGTGGTGCCGTTGGCGCTTCACTTCAGCGGGAGCAGCTTCCTCTTCGGATGGGCGAAGCCCGTGCCCGTGAATCCGGCCAACTACCGGAACTACGTGTGGGGCGACGTGCGCGTCTCGCTGGCGGGGGTCGCGTCCAACCTCGGGCTCGCCGTCCTCGCCACGCTGGCTTCCGTGGCGGTGCTCAAGCTCGAGGCGGGCGTAGGCGCGCTGGGCGGCGTCACCGAGGCCCTGCGCCAGATGGCGCTGTACGGGATCGTGATCAACGTGGTCCTGGCCACCTTCAATCTGCTCCCCATCCCGCCCCTGGACGGGTCGCACGTGCTCTATCACGCGCTGCCCGCCCGCCTGGCGGTGCCCTACCAGCGGGCCGGCCGGTTCGGACTCCTCGTCCTCATGGGGCTCATGTTTCTGGCGCCCGGCGCCTTCCGTATCCTCCTGTGGCCGGTGGGCGCCCTCGTGGGCGTCGCCCACGCCTTCATCCGCCTGTGGATCTGACCCTCGCCGAGGAGACCGTTCCCCGCGAGGGCTTCCTCCTCGTCGAGATCGAGCGGTTCCAGGGACCCCTCGACCTCCTGCTGCACCTCATCCGCACGCAGGACATCGACGTCTTCGACATCCCCATCTCCCGCATCACGGACCAATTCCTCCAGGCCATACGGGGGATCGGGGCCCGCGACCTGGACGGGGCGGGGGAGTTCCTGGAGATGGCGGCCACGCTCATCCGCATCAAGGCGCAGATGCTTCTGCCCCGGACCGCGGAGGACGAGGACGAGGACCCGCGCGCCGAGCTCGTGCGCCGACTCCTCGAGTACGAGCAGATCCGCGAGATCTCCCAGCGCCTCTCCGCCGCCGAGGCGGACCGGGCGCGGCGTTTCTCCAAGGGGTTCAACCCGCCCCGGCCCCGGCGCCCCGTGGCCGAGACGCCCCTGGAGACCACGTGGGAGGAGGTGTTCGCGGCTGCGCTGAGGGTGGAGACGCCCGAGCCCCAGCGTCAGCACCGGGTGACGACCCGCAGCATCTCCATGGAGGACAAGGTCGTGCTCATCCTCGACTCCCTCAGGGAGACCACGAGGGTCGAGTTCAGCCGCCTCCTTCTCGGCTTCGAGGACAAGATGCACGGCGTCATGACCTTCCTGGCCGGGCTGGAGCTGACCCGCCGACGCCTCCTCTACCTGCGCCAGACCAGGCCCTTCGCGGAGCTCTGGATCTACCGGCGGGAGGACCCGGGCGAGGAGGAACGTGTGTTGGGCGAAGCAGGCGAGGAATTCGTGCCGGCCGCACAGTCGGAACCCGTGAACCGAGCAGAAGAAGGAGCACCCGAGGCGTGAACGCCCATCAGATCGTGGAGGCGGTGCTCTTCGCTGCCGACGCGCCCCTCACCGCCGACGAGATCGCGCGCGCCGACGAGTCCCTGGACGAGGACCAGGTCGAGCAGGCGATCCGCTACCTCAAGGCCGAGTACGACGACGCGGAGCGCTCCTTCCAGATCGCCGAGATCGCCGAGGGCTATCAGATCCTCACGCGCCCGGAGTTCGCTCCCTACCTCGAGCGTTTCGACAACGTCGCGCGCCCGTCCCGGCTCTCCGGCCCGGCCCTGGAGACACTGGCCATCATCGCATACCGCCAGCCCCTGGGCCGCATCGAGATCGAGTACGTCCGCGGCGTGGGCGCCGCCGGCGTGCTCAAGACGCTGCAGGACCGGGAGATGATCGACGTGGTGGGGCGGGCCGAAGGGCTCGGGCGCCCCGTGTTGTACGGCACGACGCAGAAGTTCCTCGAGCACTTCGGGCTCAAGTCCCTGGAGGACCTGCCGCGCCCCGAGGAGCTTCCCGTGGTCCTTCGCGAGCGCACCCCCCTGGGGCCGGAGGAGCCGACCGCGGAGGCCGGTAGCGCCCCCGAGGTCGCGGAGGAGCAACGCGTGCTGGGAGAGGATGTCGTGGAAGTTCCTCCCGCCCCCGAGGAAGAGGGTGGGGAGCGGCCCACGGAGTGACCGGTGGCTGAGGGAATCCGCCTCCAGAAGTACCTTTCCATGGCGGGGCGCGCGTCCCGCAGGGAGACGGAGCGGCTCCTCCTCGAAGGCAGGATCGAGGTCAACGGAGAGCGGGTCGGGGAGCTCGGGAGGAGGGTGGTGCCGGGGGTGGACCGGGTGGCGCTGGACGGCGTGGAGGTTCGGGCGGGGGTGGATCCGGTCTGGATCGCTTTCCACAAGCCGGCGGGGCTCGTGACCACACGGAGCGATCCCCACGCGGCGCGAACCGTCTACGACGTCCTCCCGCCTGAGCTGGGGAGGCTGCGGTACCTGGGCCGGCTGGATCGGGACACCGAGGGGCTCCTCATCTTCTGCAACCAGGGGGATGCCCTCCACGCCCTCACCCACCCGAGCCGGGAGGTGGAGCGGGAGTATCGTGCATGGGTCGCCGGCGCTCCGTCGCGGGAGACGCTCCGGCGGCTGGAGACCGGGGTTCTGTTGGGTGACGGCCCGGCCCGGGCCGTGCGCGCCCGTCTGGTGGCGCGGGAGGAGGGCGCAGCGGTGGTCGAGCTGGTCCTGGCGGAGGGGCGCAAGCGGGAGGTCCGCCGCCTCATGGAGGCGGTGGGGCACCGGGTGCTCCGCCTGATCCGGGTCCGGTTCGGTCCCGTGGAGCTGGGGGATCTTCCAACGGGGGCCTGGCGCCCCCTCACCGATGACGAAACCAGCCTCCTTCTGGCCGCGGCCGGCGGGGGACGAGAGCGAGGAAGCGATCATGGACCTTCGTGACAAGACCGTTCTCATTCTTGGGGGCGCAGGGCTGGTGGGAATCGCTGTAGCGCGTAAGATGCTGGATAGCGCACCACGGCGCATCGTGGTCGGGTCGCTCCGCCGGGAGGACGCCGAAGCCGCGGTGAAGGAGCTGAAGGACGACCGCCGGGCCAAGGGGGTGCACCTGGAGGCGGCGTGGGGCGATCTGTTCGTGCCCCACGCGTCCAAGGACCTGCCCCGGGCGGACGTGCTGGCCGATCCGGAGCGGCGCCGGCAACTCGTGGACGACATCTACGGCGAGCTCACGGACGACGTGTTCCGGCGCTCCACACTGGGCAAGCTCCTGGAGGACACCCGTCCCCAGATCCTCGTGGACTGCATCAACACCGCGGGCGCGCTCGCCTACCAGAACGTGTTCGCCTCCGCCCAGCGCCTGCGCGACGCGGCGGGGGAGGGGAAGGCGGACACGGCCGTCGTGGAGCAGCACCTGGCGCTCCTCTACCTCCCACAGCTCATCCGGCACACGCAGATCGCGCTCGAGGGGATGAAGCGGGCGAACACCGAGGTGTTGGTGAAGGTCGGGACGGCGGGCACGGGGGGGATGGGGCTCAACATCCCCTTCACCCACTCCGAGGAGCGACCCTCCCGTGTCCTCCTGGCCAAGTCCGGGATCGCCGGCGCGCAGACGCTCTACCTGTACCTCATGGCGCGCACGCCGGGCGGCCCGGCGGTGAAGGAGGTCAAGCCCACCGCCGCCATCTCGTGGAAGTCCATCGGCAAGGGACCGGTGAAGCGCGGCGGCAAGCCCATCACGAGGGTGGACGCCGTCGAAGCGCTCCCGCTGGCCGAGGCGTTCGGTCCCGGCGCCGAGCGCGGCTACACGACGACCGGCGAGGCTCTCGAGGGCGTGTTCCTGGACGCCGGAGAGAACGGCCTGTTCACCCTGGGCGAGTTCGA
>JBFYZE010000336.1:0-6814 GCA_041309665.1 Gemmatimonadales bacterium
CAGGCGTCGCCCGTCCACCTCTTCCAGCGCCCCGGCGCGCCGCACCTCGGGTTGGATCCGACCCGGACGGCGCTGGAGGGCCTCGCCACCTCGGTGCGGCTCCACCGCATCTCCGGAGGCCCCTGGCGGGGCGGGCTCGGGCTCCAGACGCGCTCGCCGGGCTTCGAGTTCGGGGACGCCGGCTTCCAGCGCATGAGCGATGTCCGCATCGGATATGCCGAACTGGGCTACGAGCGCTCCCAGCCCCAGGGCCCCTTCCGGAGTTGGCAGCTCTACAGCACGCATTGGGGCGCGTACACCAACGGGGGCGAGCGCGTCGAGCGCGGCGGCAACGTCCGCGGCGAGTTCCTCCTCAGGGGCCGCTGGGGCGGCTGGTGGGGCGTGGAGTACAACCTCGAGGGTATGACCACGTGGCTTCTCCGTGGCGGGCCCGCGTTCAGGCGGGAGGGAGAGGTGATGGGGTGGGGCGGGCTCTTTTCCGACGACCGCCACCGCCTCGGGGGGCGCGTGGAAGCGGAGTGGTCGCGCCGCCCCGAAAGCGGCTCCTGGGCGTGGCAGGTGAGCCCGTCACTGGCGTGGCGGCCCACTCCTGTGGCCACCCTTCGCGTAGGTCCCTTCCTCGCCGATGAAGTCGAGGACCGCCAGTGGATCGGCGCGGTGGGCGAGAACCCGACGAGCTACGTGTTCGGCAGCCTACGACGGCGCGCGCTGGGCGCCTCGCTCCGGGCGGACCTCGCGTTCAGCCCCACGCTGAGCCTGCAGCTCTACGCGCAGCCCTTCGTCAGCGCCGGCGCGTACCGCGGATTCAAGCGCGTCGCGGACCCCAAGGCGGGGCGCTACACCGATCGCTTCGCGGCGTTGGAGGTCTCCCGGGGCGTGGACGGAGACCTACTGGCCGACCTGGACGGTGACGGCGCGCCCGAGACCTACGGAAACCCCGACTTCAACTTCCGCCGCCTGCGCGCCAACACGGTGCTGCGTTGGGAGTACCGGCATGGGTCCACGCTCTACGTGGTGTGGTCGCAGGGGCGCGAGGACGTCCGAGAGGACGGACGATTCCGGCCAGGCCGCGACTTCGGCGGCCTCTTCAACGTCCGCGCGGACGACGCCCTTATGGTGAAGGTGAGCTATTGGTGGACCCCATGACGCCCCTCACGGCCCGAAGACACCCTCCAGACGGTCCCGGAAACGGCGGCTCATGCGAAGCTCGGTGCCGTCATCCAGGATCACGAGCAGATCGCCGTGGGACCAGGGGTGGAGCTCCTTGACCCGCTCCAGGTTCACGATGGTGGAGCGGTGGATGCGGATGAAGCGGGTGGGGTCGAGACGCCCCTCGAGGTCCTGGAGGGTGCCGCGCACGAGGTGCATCTCCCCCGCGCAGTGCAGCTCCACGTAGTTGCTCGCCGATCCGATCCAGTCCACGCGGGCAGCGGGGATCAGGACCATGCGACTCCGGGTGCGTACGAGGAAGCGCTTCAGGAGGCGGCGCTCGGCCGGGAGCTCGGCGAGCACCGCGCGGGCGTCGGCCGACGCGCCGGCTCGCTGCGCGTCCGCGGCGCGGTCCACCGCCTCCGAGAAACGCTCGGAGTCGATGGGCTTGAGGAGGTAGTCGAGGGCGCGGACCTCGAAGGCCCGCAACGCGTGCTGGTCGTGGGCGGTGACGAAGATCACCCGGGGATCTACGGCGGGGTCCAGCTCCTCCAGGACGCCGAAGCCGTCCATCTCGGGCATCTGGATGTCCAGGAAGAGGAGGTCGGGGCGCGTCTCTTCCAGCACGCGAAGGGCTTCGAGCCCGTCCCCCGCCTCGCCCACCAGCTCCATGCGCCCGTCCTCGGCGAGGAACCGGCGCAGCTTGGCCCGGGCGTGCGGTTCGTCGTCGACGATGACCGTGCGGAGACGCGGGCGCTCAGCCACGGACGGCTCCGGGAGCGGCACCCGCACGGCGGAGGGGGATCTCAACGACGGCGCGCAGCCCGCCCGACTCCCCGTTGCGGAGCGTCAGGCTGGCCTCGTCTCCGTAGAGGTGTCGGAGCCGCTCCACCGTGTTGCGCAGGCCGAGGCCCCTGCCCACGGCGCCCTCCGGATCCCCCTCCAGCCCCGGACCGTCGTCGGCGACGACGATGCGCAGCCGCGCTCCGGCGGGCTCGGCGCTGACCTGGATGGCGCCCGGACCCGCCCGGCGCGCGATGCCGTGCTGGATGGCGTTCTCCACGAGGGGTTGGAGCAGGAACACGGGGACCGCGCTTCCGCGGGCGTCGGGCGAGACCGAGATCGACACGGTCATGCGGTCGCCGAACCGGGCTGCCATCAGGTCCACGTAGCGCCCGAGGATCTCCAGCTCCTCCTCCAGGGAGACTTCGGGGCGCTCCGGCGCCGCCAGGCTGGAGCGGAGCAGGTCGGAGAGTCGGGAGATGAGCCGGTCGGCCAGGGCCGGCTCGGCGTACATCACCGACGAGATCGTGTTGAGCGTGTTGAACAGGAAGTGAGGCTGGAGCTGCGCGTGCAGCGCCTGCAGTCGGGCCTCGTGGAGCGCCGCCTCGAGCTTCGCTTCGCGGAGCTCCCTCTCCCCACGTGCCACCCAGGCGTCCCAGAACTGGACCACGCCGACCATGCTCACGTAGAAGAAGACGTCCTTCGCGCCTTCCATGGGGAACCGGTAGGCGAGATTCCCGTAGTCGTACTGTCCCAGGCCGGCGAGGGACCACAGCGGAATGCGCAGCCACCACATGAGGAGCGTCTTCAAGGCCGAGTACGTCACGAGCCCGGCGAGGTGAACGGGGAGCCGTCGCCTCCACAGGCTACCCCAGAGCGGCCACCGCCGCGCCATAGGTAGGACGACGGCGAAGAACCCGACGATGACCGCGACCGACCCGGTGAGTTCCGCGATGAGCGGCTTTCTCAGCGGGACGAAGTTCCCGCCGGACCGCTCGCCAAGGTAGAAGTATGCCGTGCGGAACAGGCCGTCGACGAGGAAGATCCCCACGACCAAGGCGATCCCGTAGGCCTTGAGCAGGTCGGGGCGAGTCCGGGCGGAAGAGGAGGGGCTGGACGTCGGATCGCTGGTCTCCATGGCCCTTCAACCTCCGGCGCCCGGCCCGCCGACACCAGGGGCCGCCATCCCGCTCGTCCCCGCGCGGTCCCGCTCGTCCCCGCGGGGGAGGCCCGCCGGAGCGCGCACTCGCCGTCGAACTTGCCGCGAGCGGTGGGGGCCACCCCCGCTCCTGCACCGGGCGGGGCCGGACGCCCCGGTCCCGGATGGGCGGCCGATGCCGTCCAGACCAGGTGATGACGTCCTCCTCCCTGAGCCCTAGCGGGAGGTCCAGCTTCTCCTCGAAGAGCTCCTCGTGGTCAGCGAGGTCCTGCCTCAAGAGGCGAAGCGACTCGGTAAACGAGCCCCTCCCCGCCGCGATCTCGGCGCGGCCTGAGGAGAGGACCAAGACCGCGCCGGTGAGGCGGATGTGCTTCGGGCGCGCGGCGGCGCCCAGGACGACGACGGGGGTGGAGACGGCGAAGTCGGGGCGGAGGTGTAGACGCCCAGCTCCATGTCAGCCGCGCAGGCGCAGGTGCGGGGCGACCCGGGGGAGGATCCGGGCGCGCGCCGCCCCGTCGAGGTGGCGGTATCCCCGCACCGTGCCGACGCACGAGGGCGTTCCGCAGGCGCAGGTGAACGGGTGGGACATGTCCCACTCGGTCGTGTTGTAGTCGAAGGTGACCTCACCGCCTCCGGGGATGTCCACCAGCGCCACCAGCTCCACGCCCCGGAGATACGCGTTGGGCTCGCACGAGTGGTTCAGGTAGCGCCACCCGTACAGGGACACCGCCTGGTCCCAGGGGATGCCCTCGGGCGCCGCGATGTGGGTGCGTGGGCCGACCTGCACGGAGTAGAGGTCGGGGCGCCTCACCCTGCGCCCGGTGAAGACAAGGATGGTCTCCCCTGCCACGATCGCCTCGGCGGCCTCGACGCAGCGGTGCTCCCCGCGCGGCGCGACCCGGATGCGGCAGCGCGCGGGGGAGGGCGACGGCAGGGGAGCGGCGAGGTGCGGGGTGGTGGCGAGCGTCTGGGTCTGCATGCGTCTGCTTCGTGAGGCGTGCCTGGCGCTTCGGAGCGTAGAGCTTGCGTGATCGCGGGGGCTGGATGCAAGGGGCGGCGCGGGTTTTCGCGCTCTCCCCTAGCCAGTATGCGATTCCACAGGTACGGTATCTGGACACCCCACCCGTGAGGATGCCCCATGCTGAAGCCATTCCGTCTCTTCGCCGGCCTCGCCGTCGTCTCCACTCTGCTCCTGGGAGGCACGACGGTCCAGGCCCAGCAACTTCCCCAGACGTGGCAGGAGCAGCAGAACTGGCGCTCCGGCCCCACGCCGTTCGACCCGCTGATGGCTTTCTGGTATGAGCTGGATGCCATGAGCGACCTGGTCAGCATGCAGCCGCTGACCCGGACGCTGCTGGACCGGCCGATGCCGCTCGTCATCATCGCCGAACCCATGATCGCCTCGCCCGAGGACGCCCTCCGCTCGGGCAAGACCATCGTGCTCGTCACCCCGTCGGTCCACGGCGGCGAGACGGCGCCCAAGGAGGCCTTCCAGCTCATCGCCAGGGAGCTGGTGAGCGGCGCCATGCGGCCGCTCCTCAAGGACATCATCGTCATCGGCGTCCCCCTCCTCAACCCGGACGGCGGCGAGGTGCGCCGGCGCACCAACGAGGCCGGCTACGACATGAACCGGGACTACCTCAAGCTCGAGTCCCAGGAGCTCCAGGCGCTCGTCACCCAGGTCATGAACGGGTGGACGCCCGACATCCACATCGACGGCCACCACGGCGGCGCGGTGCCCTATGTCGTCACGTACCAGGGCACGCTGAGCCCGGCGGCCGACGCCGAGCTCCGGGCGTATCCGTACCAGCACATCTTCCCCATGATCCGGGCAGCGGCACAAGCCGAGGACTACGCGAGCTTCGACTACTCGGGTCCCCAGACGCGGGATGGCGTGCAGGGGTGGGGCGCGACCTCCGTGGAGCCCAGGAAGCACCACGTGTACACCGGGCTCACCAACGTCATCGGGATCCTGTTGGAGACGCCGGGCAACACCCATCGGGTCATGAAGAACGGCACGGTCCAGGCGGTCCCGCAGGAAGAGCGCTATTACCACCAGGTGCGGGGCCAGTACCTGGCCCACAAGGCGATCATCACGGCTGCGGCGCAGCAGCGCACCGCCATCCGGGCCGTGACCACGGCGGCGCGCATGCGCGCGATCCAGGCCGGCGCCACCGCAGGTGACCCCATCGTGCTGGACTACCAGTTGGTGAACCGGGGCAACGAATCCATCTGGCTCCCCGACACCAACGCCCCCATTGGGTACGCCCTCAAGAACGCCCCCATCTGGCTGAAGTACGACGTCACCAGGACGACGACCCGTCCGCTGGGCTACCTCATGCCGCCCTCCATGGCGTCGGTGCTCCCGGTGCTCCTGGACCACGACATCGCCGTGTACCGGTTCATGGCGCCCACGACCATGGATGCCGAGGTGTACTACGCCACCAAGGTGCGCCGTGAGCCCTATTTCCAGGGCCACTACCTGAAGTCGGTCGAGGTCGAGAAGAAGGCCGAGAAGGTCGAGGTGGTCGCCGGGTGGTACTGGATCCCCACCGCGCAGTCGCGGGCCAACCTCATCAGCTACCTGATGGAGCCCGAGACCGACGACAACCTCATCACCTGGGGCTATACGGACCACCTCCTGGAAGTGCGCCCCGAGACGGTGGAGGAGGCCCTGGCGGCCATGGCCGAGGACATGGACCTGTCCTCGCTCCCGCCCGACCAGAGGGCCCGCTTCCAGCAGCGCGCCGAGCAGATGCTGGCCACGCCCCAGCGGGTGCCCATGATGCGTGTCACGACGGCGCAGAAGCTCCCCGTGATGCGGGTGCAGACGTTCAACCAGTACCAGCGCAACCGGTACTGGCAGCCGTACTGACGCTTCCCGTCCGACCTCGGGGCCCCTCGGGGACCCGGGCCGGTGACCTTCGAGGGGGCGCCCCGCGGGGCGCCCCCTCTGCCGTCGGGTGACGGTCGAAGCGTGGGCGGTTCAGAGCGGAGCGTCGAATCGTTACGATTAGGGTATCGCGTTCACCCCATCTGAATGGGATCAGGAGACGACCATGAGCAAAGCCATCGCCGGCCAGCTGAACACGCTGCTCGCCGACTCCACGGTGTTCTATCAGAAGCTCCGCCATTACCACTGGAACGTGCAGGGACCCAAGTTCTTCGAGCTCCACGCGAAGTTCGAGCAGATCTACGAGAAGTGGGCCCCGTTCATCGACCAGATCGCCGAGCGGATCATCGCCCTGGACACGGTGCCCCTGCACACCCTCAAGTCCATGCTCCAGGCCGCCACGCTGAAGGAGGACTCGAAGATCCCCGACGGCACCCAGATGGTGAAGAAGACCATCGCGGACCTGAACGCGCTGCGCGCGTCCATGAACGACATCATCGCGGCGGCCGAGAAGTCGGGCGACCGCACCACGGCCAACCTGCTCGAGGGCCTGGGCGACGCCATCGAGGCCGACCTCTGGATGCTGAAGGCCTGGCTGAAGACGGCCTGAGCCGGCAGGGCCGGGCGACCCGCTCGCCCGGCCCATCGCAGCATCCCCGCCGGACCAGGGGGCGCTCCGCAGTGGGCGCCCCCTTTCGCGTGGCGGGCCCCGGGCCCTTCTAGGTACGTTCCGGAGCATCACCCACGCCCCGCCGCCCCGACATGAACCCCACCCACATCCGCCTCCTCTACGTCCGGGAGCTGCGCTCCGCGCTCCGCGAGCGGGCCAT